>SFOF01000219.1 GCA_004552515.1 Clostridiales bacterium | reverse complement strand
GCCGAACCCTTTCGAATTTACAAACATATCAGGCAGCGTGTACGATGGGGCAAGACGACTTTTTGCGGCGAAAGGGCTCATTCCCAGAGCCCAAATCGTTTCCTTGCGGTTTTTGCGCCCGGAAATCTGAAAGATTTTTAGCAAAAACTGGCTGGCGCGACTGGCGGGAGAGCAAACTCCCCGTCCACGAGCTTGTCGAAAAGTTTTTAACAGGCTGTCATGGCGAAGAAGGCGAGGCCGTTAATCTGCTGCCGCTATGGACTTGCTCTCCCTCTCCAAGATTCCGTGAAGAATCGTTTTTCTGCCTTTTCGGCATGGCCTGACGGCGGGCTTGCATTTTACTTTATTTACATGAAGAATGGCGTTCGGCGCAGCTTTGACGATCTGCGGCGCGGGACGCGGCATGAAAGGATGGATGGACAATGCGTGCTCATGTCCAGTGCGGCGCGGATAATCTGCGCCTTGTCTGGGACAGACTGGCGGGCCGGCGGCTGGGGCTGATGACGCATCCCTGCGGCTATGACGCGCGGCTCGTCAGCACGATCGACCTGCTGCACCAAAACGGCCGTCTGACCGCGCTCTTCGGCTGCGAACACGGGCTGCGCGGCGCGGCTCAGGCGGGTGCGGCGGTGGCCGATGAGGTTGATTCCGAAACCGGCGCGCCGATTTACAGCCTGTTCGGCGATATTCACGCGCCCACGCCGGAAATGCTGGATGAAATCGACGTGATGGTCGTCGATCTTCAGGATGTCGGCTCGCGGTTTTATACCTACGTCTATTCGATGTGCTATGCCATAGAGGCCTGTGCGCGCGCGGGCAAGCCGGTCGTTGTGCTCGACCGCATCAACCCGCTGGGCGGCGCGCTCTGCCAGGGCACGCTGCTGGACGAGCGCTTTCATTCGTTCGTGGGCGAATACGCCGTTCCGACGCGCCATGGCCTGACGATCGGCGAATTTGCGCGGTTTTTTGTTGCTTATAAGCGCATCGACGCGGATCTGACCGTCGTGCCGCTGACCGGCTGGACGCGCGATATGTATCTGGACGATACCGATTCGATCTGGACGCCGCCCTCGCCCAATATGCCCGCGCTGATGAGCGTGCTCGATTATCCGGGCGTCTGCCTGTTCGAGGGCACGAATATCTCGGAGGGGCGCGGCACGAGCATACCGTTTCAGATCGTTGGCGCGCCGTTCATAGACGGGGCGCGGCTGGAGAAGGCCATGCGCGCTCAGAAGCTGCCGGGCATGGGATTTCGGCGCGCGGGCTTTACGCCGACGTTTAGCAAATTTGCGGGCGAAGCGTGTCAGGGCGTTCAGATGTATGTGACTGACCGGCGGGTCGCCGATCCGGCGATGGCGGGGCTGGTGCTGCTCGAAACAATCATGAACCTCTGGCCGAACGACGCGAGGATCGACCGGCCGGAGCATTTCAACCATCTGCTGGGCGACGATGCGTTCGCCGCGGGCCGCGAGGACGCGCGCACGCTTATGGCGCGGCACAGACCGCTGGTCGAGGATTTTGAGCGCCGTGCGGCGGCTTTCCGGTTGTACTGAAAGGAAGCGCCGCATTAAAAGCCGCCCCCGTGCATATCGCGTAGGGGCGGCGGACGTTACAGGCGCAGCAGCGTGAGATCGCTCTTGTCGGGTTTGGGATTGACGGTATAAACGCCGCCCGAGCGCGTCATCCAGCCCAGCGCGATGAACGTGCGGCGCACGGTGCAGAAGTCCTCGTGGATCGGCGCGATGACGGCGTTGACCTCCTTTTCCGTGTAGGCGCGCTTGGGGTCGAAATGGGAAAAGATTTCCTCATAGATGATCAGCCGCTTCTTGAGCTGCGCGGGCATTGTGCGGCATACGCCGTCCGGCATGAACGCGCGGATGACCTTGCGCCGGTAGGCCTCCTCGCGCAGTTCCTCCGCCGTTTCGCCGCCGTCGCTCTGGAAGATCAGCGATTGCAGCGTCGCGCGGAAAAATTCGCGGCGGATGGAATAGATCGTGTAATACTGCTCGCGGCGCGCGTCCACCAGACCGGCGGCGAGCAGCTTTTTCATGTGGAACGATACGGTGGCGGGCGTGAGCGACAGCCGTTCGGCCAGCAGCTCGACATAGGATTCCTTTTCATCCAGCGCCCGCAGGATTTTCAGCCGCGTTTCGTCGGCCAGCACCTTGAAAATCGGCAGCGCTTCATTGTTCATATTTCTTTTCCAGCTCCTTCAAAAGATTCTGCGCCCAGGCGATGGTTTCGGCTCTTACGAGGGCGCGGTCGGCTTCGTCAAAGTCCTCGCAGGCCTTCTGGCGCCGCGCTTCCTCATGCAGTGACGCGATCTGCCGGTCGAGTATGTCCGGCTTGCCGTTTTCCCGCGCGCGTCCCAGCGCCTTGAGCATATCGCCCAGCATACTGGCCTGCATCAGATGCACGCTCGTCATGCGCTCGTCGTCCTGCATACGCGCGGCATACGCCCTTTCACGCTCCTGCGCGGCGCGTTCGTCCAGCGCGCGGTCGTAATCCTCCCAAAATGTCATGTGAGATTCCTCCTTCAAAATTCCTATTTGATGATCATCTAAGTAGATTGTATGATCTGATTAGACGTTTGTCAATATGAATTTTGAAAAAAGCGGAAAAAAATTATTCCGGCGCTGATTGAAGGGCGGCACGCGATGGGGTATAATGAAGTCTGTGAAATGAAATACGGGCGGAGGAGAGCGGCATGAACGAGATACAGAGCGTGCAGAATCCGACGATCAGGCGGCTGAAGGCGCTGAAGGACAAAAAGGCGCGCGAGGAAGCGCATGAGATGCTGGTCGAGGGAGAAAAGCTGATGCGCGAGGCGGCGCAGCTGAAGCTGCCGGTCTCCGACGCGCTGTTCGACGCGGATATGGCCGACAGATTCGCCGATCTGGCGCGCGATATGGAGCGGGCGGGCGCGCGCGTTTACGCCGTGCCGCGGCGGCTGCTCGAGGTGGTCTGCGATACGAAAACGCCTCAGGGCGCGTGCGCGGCGTTCGGCCTGCCCTCTTTTTTCGACATGGAACACGCGCCTGAGCGGCTGGTCGCGCTGGACGGCGTGCAGGATCCGGGCAACGTGGGTACGATCTGGCGCACGGCGGACGCGGCGGGCGTCGGCGGGCTATTGATGAGCGCGGCCTGCGCCGATCCGTTTTCGCCCAAGGTGCAGCGCGCGGCGATGGGCTCGGGCTTCCGCGTGCCGGTGAGCATGACGGACGATCTGCCGGCGATGCTCACGGCGCTGAAGGCGCGCGGCTACAGCGTGGTTGCGTCGTCGCTGCATGGCGCGCCGTTTTACGAGAACGCGCCGCACGGCGGTCGATTCGCGCTGGTGATCGGCAACGAGGCGCGCGGCGTGAGCGAAGCGGTCATGGAGGTCGCGGACGTGCGGTTGAAACTGCCCATGCGCGGCGGCGCGGAATCGCTCAACGCGGCGGTCGCGGCGGGAATTATGATGTATGAATTGACGAGGGACTGACGGCGGGGAGGCTGAGTCTGCCGGCCTGCTTTTATAACGCGCTGTGCGATTTCCCGGCTCTTCGGCGCTGTCGCGTGAAGCGGTTCGTCGGTGATGCTGTTTTCCGCCCGATGGCGTGAAGGGGAGGATCGTTGTATATAACAAGCCCTGCTCGAGTAAAAACTGGACTCGGGCAGGGCCTCGCTGTATTCGGGCGGCGGCTTGAAAATTGAGCGCGGTTTGAGCCGTGCGGATGGCGGCGGGTTGAACGGGGGAATACGAAATGGGCCGCGCCGTTCCTCTGAATCTGCCAGAGGGCGGCGCGGCGCTCTTTTTCTGAGCTATGGGAAGGCGTTGTCTCCACTTTAGAAAAATTTTTTCTTTGTGACAATTTTGTGTGCAAACCGATTTTTGTTCTCCTGGGATGAAAGATAGCGCAGATACGCTGTTTTGACAGCCATGTCCTTATCCGACAGCTTTTGGTCGATCTCA
>SFOF01000218.1 GCA_004552515.1 Clostridiales bacterium | reverse complement strand
TCACCGTTCCCGAAGCCTGATTGAAAAGCTGATTCTAATCGATAAGCCGCAAGCTGGTCTGGCTTGCGGCTTATCCTGTTGAAGGTTCATTTACGATAAGTCCCTTTTCGTCATATTGCGCATTGAGATTCGTTTGTTCGCGCGCCGGATGAGAAATAACAGGAATTTAGCCGTGCTTATCATGCCGCCGGGCGCGCTTTATGATAAAATACAGATAAGTGTTATATGAATCGCGTATTGGAAGTTTATCGACATTTGAGATGGGGGAATGCTGGGTGAATCAGGCGAACGCCATCGAGCTGAAGAACCTCTCCAAGCGCTTCGGCAAGGTTGTGGCCAACGATAAGATTAACCTGACCGTGCGCTACGGCGAGATTCTGGCCATACTGGGCGAGAATGGCAGCGGCAAGACCACGCTGATGAACATGATCTCCGGAATCTACTATCCCGACGAGGGACAGATCTTCGTGGGCGGCGAGGAAGTGGAGATCCGCTCCCCGCGCGACGCCTTTCCGCTGGGCATCGGCATGATTCATCAGCATTTCAAGCTGGTGGACGTGCTGACCGCGGCCGAAAACATCGTGCTGGGTCTGGGCGGCCCGACGAAGATGGACATCCGTCAGGTGGCCACGAAGATCAACAAGCTGACCGATCAGTACGGCTTCGAGCTGGATCCCTTCAAGAAGATCTATGAAATGTCCGTGTCCGAAAAGCAGACGGTCGAGATCGTCAAGATGCTCTATCGCGGCGCGAACATCCTCATACTCGACGAACCGACCGCCGTGCTTACGCCGCAGGAGACGGCCAAGCTGTTCAAGGTGCTGCGCAACATGAAGGCGGCGGGAAAGGCCATCGTCATCATCACGCACAAGCTCAACGAGGTGCTGGAGATTTCCGATCGCGTGTCGGTGCTCAGAAAGGGCCAGTACATCGGCACGGTGGACACGAAGGACGCGTCGGTGCTCTCTCTTACGGAGATGATGGTGGGCAAGAAGGTCGAATTGAACATCGAGCGCGATGAGCCGGTCAATCCGGTCAGGCGGCTTGAGGTGAAGGACGTGACGTGCGTCAACCACGAGGGCGTGATCACGCTCAATCATGCCAGCGTGGAGGTGTTCGGCGGCGAGATACTGGGCATCGCGGGCGTGGCCGGCAGCGGTCAGCGCGATCTGCTCGAGGCCATCGCCGGACTGGTTCACTGTGAATCGGGCGAGATCGACTACTATCCGCCGGAGGGCAAAAAGACCGAGATTTCCGGCATGAGCGCCGTGGACATCAGCCGGCTGGGCATCAAGCTGAGTTTCGTGCCGGAGGATCGGCTGGGCATGGGGCTGGTCGGGCCGATGGACATGGTGGACAACATGATGATCCGCTCCTACCGCAAGGGCGGCTTCTTCTGGGCGGACCGTCGCTCTCCGCGCACGCTGGCCGAGCACATCATCAAGGAGCTTGAGGTGGTTACGCCGGGCGTGAGCACGCCGGTGGGCAAGCTGTCGGGCGGCAATGTGCAGAAGGTGCTGGTCGGGCGCGAAATCGCGTCGAACCCCATCGTGCTGATGGTGGCCTATCCCGTGCGCGGACTGGACATCAATTCGTCCTATGTGATTTACAATCTGCTCAACGAGCAGAAGCGGCGCGGCGTGGCCGTGATGTGCGTGGGCGAGGATCTGGACGTGCTGCTGGCGCTGTGCGACCGCATCATGGTGCTCTGCGACGGCAGGGTTCAGGGCGTGGTCGATGCGCGCACGGCAACCAAGGAGCAGATCGGCCTGATGATGACCAGCTCTGACAAGGGAGGACATGACTGATGCCTATGACTGTTTCCACCCACGGCCGTCAGCACGCGGCGTTGATCCACATCGCCAAGCGCGATTCCATTCATCCGCTCAAGGCGGCGCTCATCCGCGTGGCCGCGATTATACTGGCGCTTTTAGTGTGCGCTGTTGTGATCAATTCCGTGACCGGCCTCAATCCGCTCAAGGTGTATATGGGCGTCATCGACGGTGCGATGGGCACGCCCCGCCGCACCTGGGTGACCATTCGCGACGCGCTGGTGCTTCTGTGCGTGGCCATCGGCCTGACGCCGGCATTCAAGATGCATTTCTGGAATATCGGCGCGGAGGGACAGATCCTCGTGGGCGCGATTGCCTCGGCTGCGTTGATGATCAACGCGAGCACACTGCCCGGCTGGCTGCTGCTGCCGCTGATGTTCCTCGCCTCGATGATCGCGGGCATGATCTGGGGCGTGATTCCGGCGTTCTTCAAGGCGCATTGGAACACCAACGAGACGCTCTTTACCCTCATGATGAACTACATCGCCACGCAGCTGGTGACCTTCTGCGTGGTGTTCTGGGAGAATCCCGCTGGCTCCAACTCGGTGGGCGTGATTAATCCCGCGACCAAGGCCGGCTGGCTGCCCGCGCTGTTCGGGCAGACCTATGGCTGGAACTGCGTCATCGTGCTCACGCTGATGGTGCTGATGTACGTCTATCTCAAGTACAGCAAGCAGGGCTATGAGATCGCCTATGTCGGCCAGAGCGAGAGCACCGCGCGCTATGCGGGCATTTCCGTCAAGAAGGTGATCATGCGCACCATGGCCATATCGGGCGCTGTATGCGGCATTGCGGGCTTCATACTGGTGTCCGGCGCGAGCCACACCATCTCCACGACGCTCTCGGGCGGCCGCGGCTTTACGGCCATCGTCGTGGCCTGGCTGTCCAAGCTGAACACGTTCGTCATGGCGTTCGTGTCCTATGCGCTGGTGTTTATGCAGAAGGGCGCGAGCCAGATCGCCTCGCAGTTCAACCTCAATGAGAACGTTTCGGAAATCGTGACCGGCATCATACTGTTCTTCGTGCTGGGCTGCGAGTTCTTCATCAATTTCTCTGTGAAACTGCGCGGCAGGAGAAAGGCGGATTGAGCATGAATACGATCATCATATTCATTCAGAAGGCCATTGGCCAGGGCATCTGCATGATGTACGGCGCCAACGGTGAGATCCTGACCGAGAAGAGCGGAAATCTGAATCTGGGCGTGCCGGGACTGATGTACATCGGCGGCATCGCGGGCCTGGCGGGCGCGTATTTCTATGAAAACGGCGTCGCGTCGCCCATTCCGGTCGTGGGCTTCCTCATTTCGCTTTTGTGCGCGATTCTGGCCGCGGCGCTGGGCGGCTTCATCTACAGTCTGCTCACCGTCACGCTGCGCGCCAATCAGAACGTGACCGGCCTTGCGCTGACCACGTTCGGCGTGGGTCTGGGCAATTTCTACGGCGGCTCGATTTCCAAGATGAGCGGCGGCGTGGGCCAGATCTCCGTGGCGACCACGGCGGGCGTGTATAAGAATCTCTTCCCGCATCTCTCGACGCTGCCGGTCGTCGGGCCGATCTTCTTCAGCTATGGCTTTCTGACGTATTTCTGCGTGATTGTGGCCATCGTCATGCACTGGTTCCTCAACAAAACACGGCAGGGGCTGTGCCTGCGCGCCGTGGGCGAAAACCCTGCGACGGCCGACGCGGCGGGCGTGAACGTCGATCTGTACAAATATCTGTCCGCCTGCATCGGCGGCGCGCTGGCGGGCCTGGGCGGACTGTACTTCGTCATGGAGTACACCGGCGGCACCTGGACGAACAACGGCTTCGGCGACCGCGGCTGGCTGGCCATCGCGCTGGTCATATTCGCGCGCTGGCGTCCGCTCAACGCCATCTGGGGTTCGATCCTCTTCGGCGCGCTCTACATACTCTATCTCTACATCCCCGGCCTTGCACGCTCCACGCAGGAGGTGTTTAAGGCGCTGCCGTATCTGGTCACGATCGTCGTGCTGATTCTGACCAGTCTGCGCAAGAAGAAGGAGGATCAGCCGCCGGAGCATCTGGGGCTGTCCTATTTCCGCGAGGAACGCTGATTGATCGCGCAAAAACGCTCGAGCATATTGGGCGGTGGTTGTAAAACAGTTAACAGCCACAGTAGTTTTGCACTG
>SFOF01000217.1 GCA_004552515.1 Clostridiales bacterium | reverse complement strand
CAAAAATGTTCCCACTGGGGAAGAAAATTCTGAACAACGCGCCGGTCGGATGAGGTCATTTTTCACACCTCTCCGCCATAGAACCGCATCGCCCCGCAGACCGGCCCCCGCGCGCACCCACGCCCCAGCCGGAGCTAAAACCGGCCAAACGCAACATTTCGCCGGCCCACAATTCACGATCCCATGAGGCGAACCCACGCCTCGCCGCGACAGCGCGGACAACCCCCTTGAGCGAAAGCTGCGCTGCGGGAGTTTCTTCACACTATATATTATGGAATCAGGTTGAGCGCCGTCTCGCCGTCGGGCACGCTGACATAGCTCTCCGGCACGCTGCCGACGATGATCGACTCGGCGATGGGGACGTAGGTGCTTACCGACACCGAATCGGCGCCCGCCGGAATGACGATGCGCATCACCACGCTCGCCTCGAGCGAGATTTCGTGCCGCGTCTGGTTGATGCCCGCCGATTCGAACGACGTGACGAAGCGCGTCGATACCGCGCCCACCGGCGTAATGCTCACGCGAATGATCGGCCCCGCGCCGCTGAACAGGTCGATTCCCAGCGCGGCGAACAGCGGCAGCCCTACGCCCTCGTCGGCCAACGTGTCCAGCTTGCTCTGCGCCGTCAGCGCCGCCGCCGAGGCGATCTCGTTCATCAGCGTGGCGTTCGCCTCCAGCATCGAGACGCGGCCCGACGAATCGTGCGAGACGCGCATGAGGTCGGTGTAGGTTACCGAACTGTCCATGACCTCCGCGATCGCGCGATTCATCGCCTCCACGGCCAGCTGACGCGCGCGCGCCTCGGCCATGCTGATCAGAATCGGGCTTAGATTGCGCGTGAAGAGTATAAACAGCC
This sequence comes from Clostridiales bacterium, assembly GCA_004552515.1. Lineage (GTDB taxonomy): Bacteria > Bacillota > Clostridia > Christensenellales > Aristaeellaceae > Firm-10. The sequence goes on along the minus strand of SFOF01000217.1, from coordinate 3,146 downwards.
CCGCCAGCACTGCCAGCGGAATGAGGAAAAAGCTCAATCGCCGCACCTTTTTTGAAACCATATGACCGCCTCCCGCGTCCAATGAAATATGAGTGGTATTTTACACAAAAAAACCATGCATATGCCCACAGTCCGTGATATAATATAGGAATACGATGGGTCGTGCGCCATAACGACGCGCGGCGTATCGCAAAGATCGACGCGTGCTTCCGCGTCTTGCCGGCATGGCAATGCGCTGTATCTCGGAATCGACGCACAGCGCGACGCAGCACTCGGGGACTATCGGAGACTTGACCGGCGCCAATAGGTGGATGCCGCACTGCGGCTGGCCGGTCAGGCCGTGTGGAAAGATGAATGCTCCGATGCGCACCAACGTCCAGACTCGAGCCGCCCCCAAGCGGCGCGGAGTCGGGGTGTGCTGCGCGTCAGCAGGTGGAAGCGGGCACCGCCCGCCGGTGGAGGTTTTTGATGCGAAAGAAAGATGAGAAGAGAAAACATTCGGTGACCGCGCCTCAGCGTTCGCCCTTTAAGCCGCGCACAAAGGATCATAATTTCCTGCTTGAGGTGGTCATGACCACAGCCAAGCTGTTTTTCGTCGTGGCGCTGCTGGTGGGCGTGAGCGGCACGGGGCTGCTCGTCGGCGTGGCCAAGGCATGGGTCGAAACGATGCCCTCGCTCGATCTGTCGGCGTTCGATCAGCAGGCGCAGACGTCCTATATCTATGACGCGAACGGCGACCTTATCACCGACTTCAAGGGACTGGAAAACCGCGTTGACGTAACCTACGACGAGCTGCCGCAGAACCTCATCAACGCGGTCATTGCCGTCGAGGATCAGCGCTTCTGGCAACATAACGGCATCGACGTGCGCCGTCTCGCCGGCGTTGTGATCGGCTCGTTCACCAACAGCGCGTCCATGCAGGGCGGCTCGACAATCACGCAGCAGTTGATCAAGCAGACTATACTCTCCACCGAGCAGACCTTCAAGCGCAAATTGCAGGAGGTCTATCTCGCCATAGAGCTGGAGCAGATCATCAGCAAGCAGGATATCATCGCGGAATACCTGAACGTGGTGTATCTGGGCGGCTCGAACTACGGCGTGAAGGTGGCCGCGGAGGACTATTTCGGCAAGGAGCTGAACGAGCTGAGCCTGCGCGAATGCGCCGCGCTGGCGCGCATCATCCGCTCGCCGCATAAGTATAATCCGCGCCGCTGCTACTATGTAACCAAGAAGCCCGAAACCATCGAGGAGGGCACCGACGGCGTGCTCAAGCGGATGCTCGACCAGGGGCTGATTACGCAGGCAGAATATGATCAGGCGATGAGCGAGCGGCTCAACGTGCTGCAATATTCGGCCTCGTCGAACAACGAAATCTGCGAGAACCTGTATTATGTCGAATATGCGATATACGACGTTGTGACAAAGATGCTGCGCACGGAGAACCTCGAGGACACCTCGACCAACCGCGCGCTGATGGAAAAGAAGCTGCGCACGGGCGGCTATCGCATCTATACGGCGATGGATCCGGGCCTTCAGGACACGGTGCAGCGCACGATGACCAACTGGGACAATTATCCGAAGATGCGTTCCTCCTCGGACAGCATATTCAAGGCCTCGCTGGGCAACGGCGAGTATCTGGAGCTGCCTGAGCCGCAGGCGGCGGCGACCATCATCGACTGGCGTACCGGCCAGATCATGGCGATCGTGGGCGGACGCTCCACGCCGACCGGATGGAAGCAGACGCACCGCGCCTACAATATTTCGATGCCTGTCGGCTCATCCCTGAAGCCGCTTTCGGTTTACGGGCCGGCACTCGATCTGGGCAATTCCCCGGCCACGCCGGTGCTGAATCTGCCCATTCAGATCGCGGGCTGGGACAGCGAGACCGGCTACCCCGAGAACTACGAGGGCGGCGGCTACAGCGGCGTGGAATCGATGCGCGTGGCGATCAACTGCTCGCACAACACGGCGGCTGCACAGACGCTGATGACCTATGTGGGCATAGACAACTCGGTCGAATATCTGCTCCGGCTGGGCGTGAGCCGCAAGGACATCAACGCCACGGGCGCGGGCCTTGCGCTGGGTACGTCGGGCGTCTCGACGGTCGAGATGGCGGGCGGCTTTGCGGCTGTGGCCAACGGCGGCACTTATCTGGAGCCGGTGGCATTCACAAAGGTGTGCCGTTCGGACGGCAGTGTCTATATGGACGCGTTCGACGTGCAGATCACGCGTCAGGCGTTCAAGGAATCGACGGCGTGGATGCTGGTCGATCTGCTGATCGGCTGCTGCTCCAATAACGTCGAAGGCTCGACCGGTAAGAAGGCGAATTTCGGCGGCATCACCGTGGCGGGCAAGACCGGTACAAACTCGGACTTCCGCGGCGTGACGTTCGCGGGCATGACCGGCTATCTGGCCGGCGCGGTCTGGATCGGCGCGGATACCTACAAGCCGCTGGTCACCGGTGCGTCGGGCGGCTCGTATGCGGCTCCGCTGTGGGCGGCGGTCATGCAGGCGGCGCACAATTATCTGGGCTACACGGTCGATCAGCCGATCCGTACGAAATCTGCGGCGGATGTGGGCCTGATTCAGGTCGAGGTGTGCGCGGTATCGGGTATGCTGCCCACTGACGCCTGCCGTCACGACATCAACAATTACGGCACGAACACCGACTATTTCCTCTCCGGCACGGAGCCGCAGCTGTCCTGCAATATGCACCGCATGGTGCGTCTGTGCGCGGCCAGCAAGCGCATCCCCACGAGCGACTGCGACGAGAAGGAGTATTACGGCGTGATCTATCTTCCCGAGGGACATCCGCTGCGCACGGGCGTCTCGACGGTGGTGCAGGAGTATTTCCCCGGCGCGTCCACAGAGAAGGATTCGGCGGCGATCGGCAAGTGTACCGTCTGCGCCAACAACGGTGACGGCGCATACGCCTATGCCAACCGCTATATTCGCAAGTCGAAGGAGCTGATTGACAGCGGTATGCTGGACAGCGATCAGAAGAAACGCCTGACCGACATCATCGAAAAGCTCACCGCCGCGATGATCAATGAGGATGTGGACGCGGTCAAGGATTATTCCAAGTCCCTGCGTACGGTCTATAACGCCATCTACGATTCTGTCTATTAGTCGATAGCCAGACCGTT
>SFOF01000216.1 GCA_004552515.1 Clostridiales bacterium | reverse complement strand
AACGGCCCGTCCGTCAAGAAAAAAGCGCGCGCCGGCAGGAATTTGACACAATGCGGAGAATCATAACATAAAACGACAGTTAAGGGGACGACGACGTGGCAAAATTATACTTCAGATACGGCGCGATGGGCTCCAGCAAGACGGCCAACGCCATCATGGTGCGCTATAACTATGAGGAACGCGGGCAGAACGCGCTTATCCTCAAGCCGGTCATGGAAAAGCGCGACGGCGAGAACACTGTGCGCTCCCGCTCGGGGCTGGCGGCGCCCTGCCGCTATGTCGAGGAGCTGGACGAAATCGATGTGGAGGCCTACGACTGCCTGATTGTGGACGAGGCGCAGTTCCTCACCAAGGCGCAGGTGCAGGCGCTGGTCGATATTGTCGATCAGAAGAACGTGCCGGTCGTGGCCTACGGGCTGCGCGCCGATTTCCAGGGCAATCTGTTCGAGGGCAGCAAGTGGCTGCTGGCCTGGGCGGACACCATTGAGGAGGTCAAGACGGTGTGCTGGTGCGGGCGCAAGGCCACCTGCAACGCGCGCATCCACAATGGCCGCGTGATCAAGACCGGCGAGCAGATCCTGCTGGGCGGCAACGAGAGCTATGTCAGCCTGTGCCGCCGCCACTGGGCCGAGGGCCGCGTGGGCGGCGAGGAGGAGAACAATCGATAGAGCGAAAGAGCGGCTGCCTGTCCGGGCGGCCGCTTATGTACATGAAAACGCCGCCCGGGCTGTTCCAGACGGCGTTTTTTGCGGGACAATCAGCTCTCTTCTTCGACAGCTTCACGCGCCCGTATGCGCGCGATGACATTGGCGCCGATCGCCGCGACGACCAGCATGGCGCTGGAGAGCAGCAGCAGATACTGGTTGTTGACCATGGTCATGCCCAGCACGTTGATCTTGTGCCCCTCGGTGCCCAGCATGAAATACTTGCCCAGCGTAACGCCCAGAAGCGAGGCGCAGCTGGCCATGGTGGAGTAGAAGGCGATGTAGATCGTGGAGTGCTGCGGGGGAATCTTGTAGTAGGGGATGCCGGAGAAGCCCAGCGAAACGCCCACGCCGCAGACCGAGCCGATCAGGCTGGCGATGGCGTAGATGTAGACGGTCGATTTCGCGGTGAAGGCGAAGCCCACATAGCTGACGAGATAAAAGGGAATGCACAGCCCGATCAGCTTGAACCAGCTCATGCGGGAGAGCAGCTTTTTCCACAGCGGCGCGACCAGGAAGGAGACGACCGTGCAGCACAGGCTGACCGCCATGACGTAGGAGTAGCTCACGCCCACGTCGCGCAGCATATAGATCGAGTGATACGAGCCGGGAATGGCGACGGCGAAGTTCCACAGCATGATGCAGGCGACGTTCAGCAGATAGCTTTTGCTGCGCAGCGGCAGCACGAATACATCCTTGAGCGTGAAGGGGGAATCGGCCTTCTCGTAGGGGTGCTCGTCGATGTGGAAATAGAGGATGATCTCGATCGTGGCCAGCGCCAGCGCGAATATTCTCAGCGCGAGCAGCCCCCCGTATTCCATGCCGTAGTTCTTCAGCCAGTCAACGACGCGGCTGCCGAGCAGGTTGAACAGCGCCACGACGAAGCTGGTGGTCATGGTGATCAGCGAGAAATAGTTCTTGCGCACGCGGTCGGGGATCGACTGGATGTGCCAGATGTTGAGGCCGGGGCCGATGAAGGCGGCGATCAGGTTGACGACGAGTATGCTGATGGCCAGCATTGTGAGCTTGCCCTGCTGGGTGAGCGGGAAGAGGGGAATGAGGCCGATCAGCAGAATGTTGATGAGATACATTATGGCGCGCAGCACGGTGAGCATCGTGCGCCGGCGGGGGAAGCGCTCAAGAATCAGCGGCGCGAAGAGCTGGAGCATATTGGCGGCGGTGCCGATCATGCTGGCCGTGCCGATGAAGCTGTCGTCGGCGTTGAGCAGCAGGAGCAGGCCGCTCCAGAACGTGCCGCCCACCAGGTTGGCGATGATATTAGAGGTGTAGTTGCAGCCCAGATGGCAGCAGCGGCTTCGAGCCGTGGGATCGTTCGTGGAATACCAGCCCGCGACAAAGGTGAGATACAGCTTATCGCGCAGGGGATGCCGAACGTCGGCGGGGGCGGCTTTCATTCTTCCCATAGGGAAAACACTCCTTCTTTTATCCTCCACCGTCATAGTAATGCGGAATCGCCCGCTTGTCAATATGCCGCCGCCCAAATCGAAAAATATTTTTTTATCGTTGCGGTTCGCTCCGGACGATTGACCGCTGGCGCGCCATCGGTTATAATAAAAAGGATGTCTAAAATACGTAAGGATGTGGTCTTGTGAACGTCAAATTTACGGCTGCGCAACGGCGCATATTCATCGCCTGCTTCCTGAGCTATGCCTGCGCCTATATCGGAAGGCTGAACCTTTCGGCGGCGCTGAACAGCGTGATCGGCGATATGAACCTCACCGACGCGCAGGGCGGCCTGTTCCAGACGGTGTTCGCGCTGACCTACGCGGCCGGCCAGCTGGTGAACGGCTCGATCGTGGACAAAATCAGCGCGCGCGTCTATATTTTCCTCGGGCTGGCGCTCTCCGGCGTGTGCAATCTGCTCTTCGGCCTGGCGTCGTCCTATTGGATGATGACGGCGCTCTGGGCGCTCAACGGCGCGGCGCAGTCCATGCTCTGGACGCCCATCGTCAAGCTGATGGCCGTCTGGTTTAAGGGCAGGCGGCGCGGGCGCGCGTCGTTCGGGCTGTCGATGACGCTGGTGCTGGGCAATCTGTCGGCCTGGGCGCTGTCGGGCTGCATGGCCTCGCTGGTGGGCTGGCGCTTCAGCTTTATCATTCCCGCGGCGATCACGGCGGCGATGGGCGTGGGCGCGCTGTTTATGCTCAGCGACGCGCCGAAGAGCGGCGAGCTGCCCCTCGACGACGAGGCGGAGGAAAATGTCCGCGCGTCCGAGAACGGCGAAAAGAAGGCCGTCATGCCGCTTAAAGAGATGTTCCTCGGCACGGGCTTCATCGCCGTGCTGGCCTGCTGCGTGTGCAACGGCTTTGTGCGCGACGGCATCATCACCTGGGCGCCGACGATCATCGTCCATTCCGGCGGCGGCCAGGCGGTCAATTCCACGCTGCTCTCGCTGATCATCCCCATGCTCAATCTGGCGGGCGTTCTGATGGCGCAGAGGTTCTATCACATCTTCGGCGACAACGCGCGCCGCTGCGCCGGCTGCCTGATGGCGATCTGCGCGGGGCTGGCACTGCTGCTGCGTCCCGCCAGCCTGACCATGGCGACCTGCGCGCTGACGCTGGGGCTGTGCTGCGCGGCCACCTACGGCATCAATCCCATGCTGACCACGCTCATCCCTATGGAGTATGAGCCGGTCGGGCGCGTCGGTCTGACGGCCGGTCTGGTGGACTGCTTCATTTATCTCGGCTCATCGCTGGCCGGCGTGCTGACCGGCGCGATCAGCGACGCGGCGGGCTGGACGGTCGTCTTCCTGCTGTGGATGGCCGTGGCGGCGTGCAGCGCGGCGCTGGCGTTTTACTCCATGCGCGGCGGAAAGCGCCTGCGCGGAGAAGGGAGCAGGGCGTGATTCCTGTCGTCGCGGCGCTGATCGTTCGGGATGGGCGACTGCTGATCGCGCGCCGTCCCGAGGGAAAGCACATGGCGGGGCGCTGGGAGTTCCCCGGCGGCAAGCTCGAGTGCGGCGAAAGCCCGGAGGAAGCGATCGAGCGCGAGATCCGCGAAGAGCTGGCGGCCGAGATCAGGGCCGGGCGCGTCTATCAGGCGATCGCCTACAGCTATCCCGAAAAGGACGTGCTGCTGCTCTTTTACGCCGCGTCGGTCGTTTCGGGCGAGCCGCGTCCCGTCGAGGAAGCAGAGATCCGCTGGATAACGCTCGAAGAGCTGGACGAATATACCTTCGCGCCGGTGGACGCAATGCTCGTTGAACGTCTGAAGCGGGATGGTTTGGGCGCGCTTATGACAATTCAGGCCTGAAATTGTATTTTTGAGACGGCGGCT
>SFOF01000215.1 GCA_004552515.1 Clostridiales bacterium | reverse complement strand
CGCGGATCGAGCGGCTGCCAGAGGACGCGGCGTGCGATCTTACGATGGACGTGCGGCCTCTCGCGGCGCTTATGTACGGCGCGCTGACGGCGGACGCGGACTCGATCGCCTATTTGGACGGCGTGACGGTGAACGGCCCGGCGGAGGACTTCCTGCGCGCCTTCCCGAAAAGGCCGTGCGGTATGTTCGAGCATTTCTGATCGCAAGGCATAAAACGGGCGCTCCATCCCATGCGGGTGGAGCGCCTGCTGATGTTTGGGGGTCGTTACCGGGGCGCGATTTCCACGTCGCCCAGGCGGACATAGCCGTCCGCGCCGACACAGTCGCTTTTGATCGCCCAGCGGATGGGGCGCGCGCCGTCGAACAGGCCGAGCCGCAGCGCATAATGGCCGGGCGCGAGGGCGCGCGTTCTGAGCAAAATCCGCTCGACGGCGGTTTCGCCGTTCATCCAGCGGCGGTTGTCAATGTCGGGCGCGTCAAAGACGGCTTCGCGGCCCTGTTCGTCGCGCAGGGCGATTTTGAGCGCATAGCGATGATAGGCGGGCGCAAAGCCGCGGTTTGAGAGCGTCAGCGTGAGGAACGCGTCCAGTCCCTGCGTGAGCGGCGGCAGGGAAAAGCGCTCGAGGAAATACCAGTAGCCCAGATGGTTGGCGGCGTAATCGTGGAATTCGCGGTGCCGGTCATACCAATGATAGATGTCGCCGTGGAAGCCGGCGTAGGTGGCGTGCGTGCGGCGCATGGCCTCGATCATGCGCAGGCCGCCTTCGGTCACGCTGTCCGGCGTCATGCGCTGATGGCCGGATTCCAGATCGACCGGCCCGCTGCGCCAGAGCGCGTCGAACGCCTCGGGGCGCGCCAGCATATCATAGCCGAATTTATTGCGGTAATAATCGACATAGAGCGAATCGTCGCGGATACCCATGCGCCTCCCCGCGCAGTATTCGGCCAGATACGCGGCCGCGGTCTTATCGGACTGCTCGCAATGGCCGATCATGTCGTCGTTGATCAGCACGAACGTGTCGGGGAAGCTGGCGGCGTGCAGATCGACGTGCCTTTTGAGCACATCGAAGGGATAGACGCGGCAGGTGCCGGAGGTGGTGTGGCCCTCGCCCCAGGTGCCGAACGTGCCCACGTCGATAAAGTCGATCAGCGGATGGCCGTTATAGCGCCGTCCATACTCGGCCATGAGGTTCGAGAGATGCTCGAGATAGACCGGATCGCCGTAGTCCGGCTCGACCGCGCCCACGGAAAAGCCGCGCGCGCCCGCGTCGAACACCCACCGGGGCGTGGCGTAGGGGATCATGCGGCGGTTCGCCTCATAGGTACACAGCCGCATGGAGAAGCGATAGCCCAGGCAGCCCCAATGATCGATGATCGCGTCGAGCTTGTCCCACTCATAGCGGCCGCGCGTCGGCTCGACGTCGTTCCAGTCGAAGCGCAGATACAGATGGTTGAGCCCGGGAAAGGCGCGCAGGTCGTCGCCGGGCTTTATCGTGTTGCGGTAGGCGGGGGCCTTCATGCCGTTGTCGATATAGTGGAAATACCAGCCCTTGTGCGGGTTGGTCAGCACGGCGCGGTCGTCCTGAAGGGCAGTAAGGTCGCGGTCGAAGAGCGATGACATGGCCTTGTCCTCCTTTTGTTTGCTTAATGACAGTATACGCCCTTTGGCGGCGCATTGCAATGGGAAAAACGCTTGCAATCGCCGCGGGAATCTGCTAAACTGAATGATAATAAGCGACAAAGGCGGTTTATAAAATGATAAAGATTCTTTTCGTGTGCCTGGGCAACATCTGCCGCAGCCCCATGGCCGAGTTTATCTGCCGCGATATGCTCGAAAAGCGCGGCTTATCGCACAAAATCGCGTGCGCGTCGGCGGCCACGAGCGACGAGGAGGCGGGCAATCCCGTCTACCCGCCCGCGCGGAGAAAGCTGAAGGAGATGGGCATAGACTGCGCGCTCAAGCGCGCCGTGCAGCTCACGCGCGGCGATTATGACCGATACGATCTGCTCATCGGCATGGAGGCGCGCAATGTCAGCGCCATGAAGCGCATCTGCGGCGGCGATCCGGAGAACAAAATCCACCGCCTGCTGGACGGCGCGCCCCATCCGCGCGACATCGCCGATCCCTGGTATACGGGCGATTTCGACGCGGCCTGCCGGGACATTACAGAGGGATGCGCGCGCCTGATCGACCGGCTGGCCGAGGGCCGGGCCGCCTATTGAACTGGGAGGACAAAAAATGCTTCTTTCCGCGGAACATATTTCAAAAAACTATGGCGACAAACAGCTGCTGGACGACGTGACGTTCTATCTCGAGGAGGGCAGAAAGGCCGGACTGATCGGGCTGAACGGCACGGGCAAGAGCACGTTTCTGAAGATCCTCGCCGGGCGCGTTGCGCCGGATACGGGCACTGTGTCGACCGACCCGAACGTCAAAATCTCCTATCTGCCGCAGAACAGCGAGCTGCGCGACGGCGATACGCCGCTGGATGCGATCTTTGAGGGAGACAGCGCCGATTTCCGCGCGCAGGCCGAATATGAAGCCCGCGCCATGCTCAACCGGCTGAACGTCAGCGAGCTTGAACAGAATGTCGGCTCAATGTCGGGCGGGCAGCGCAAGCGCGTTTCGCTGGTGCGCGCGCTCGTGCATCCCGCGGACGTGCTGATCCTGGACGAGCCGACCAACCATCTGGACGGCGATACCTCCGAATGGCTCGAGCAGCAGCTCAGGCGCTTTAACGGCGGCATCGTCATGGTGACGCACGACCGCTATTTCCTCGAGCGCGTGGTCAATCAGATCGTCGAGCTGTCGCACGGGCATTTCTACAGCTATGAGGCGAACTATTCGAAATACCTCGAATTGAAGGAGCAGCGGCTGCAAATGGCCGAGAGCACCGAGCGCAAGCGGCAGGCGCTTTTGCGGCGCGAATATCAGTGGATCATGCGCGGCGCGCGGGCGAGGAGCACGAAGAGCGTCGATCGCATCGCCCGCTATGAGGCGCTCAAGGAACAGAAGGCGCCCGAAGCCGACGCGACGGCGCAGATGACCGCCGCCGCCAGCCGCCTGGGCAAGAAGATCATCGAGCTGGATCATGTGAGCAAATCCTACGGCGGGCGCTGCGTGACGCGCGATTTCAGCTATACCGTGCAGCGCGGCGACCGCATCGGCGTCGTCGGGCGCAATGGCGCGGGCAAGTCGACGCTGCTCAATCTGATCGCCGGGCGCATCCAGCCGGACGCGGGCACGATCGACGTGGGCGCGACGGTCAAAATCGGCTATTTCACGCAGGAGGGGCGCGAGCTGGATCCCGAAATGCGCGTGTACGACTTTGTGCGCGAGACGGCCGCCGAGCTGAAGACCGTCGAGGGCACGTTCTCGGCCTCGCAGATGCTGGAGCGCTTCCTGTTTTCGTCCGATATGCAATATTCGAAAATAGGGCGACTGAGCGGCGGCGAGAAGCGGCGGCTGTACCTTCTGGGCATCCTCATGGCCGCGCCCAACGTGCTGCTGCTTGACGAGCCGACCAACGATCTGGACATCGAGACGCTGACCGTGCTGGAGGACTATCTGCTCTCCTTCCCCGGCGCGGTGCTGGCCGTCTCGCACGACCGCTATTTCCTCGACAAGATCGCCGACCACATCTTCGCCGTGCTGGAGGACGGCACGATCGAGCGCTATACCGGCGATTACACCGATTACGAGGCGCAGCGCCGCGCGGCGGAAAAGGAGCGGCAGCCCCAGACTGAAAAAAAGGAAAAGGAAGCCGTGCGCCGGGAGAGCGCGCCGAGAAAGCTGAAGTTCTCCTTCAGGGAGCAGCGCGAATACGAGACGATCGATGCGGACATTGCCGCTTTGGAAGCGCAGATCGCCCGCTGCGAGGCCGATATGGCGGCCAACGCCAGTGATTATGTCAAGCTGCAAGCGCTCGAGGAGGAGAAGAAGGCGCTCGATCAGCAGCTTGAGGAAAAGACCGAGCGCTGGTGCTATCTGACCGATCTGGCGGAAAAGAT
>SFOF01000214.1 GCA_004552515.1 Clostridiales bacterium | reverse complement strand
CCGAGGAGGGGCTGGTCAAATGCGAACAGCGCCTCGTTGATCTCAAACACGTTATAGTTGCCGCGCTCGACGAAAAACTCCACGATGATGTCAAACTTGCTCGCGTGCGACAGCGCGAAGCCCGCCCTGGCGAGCATGTCCCGCATTTCCGCCAGCGGCAGCTCGAGCGCGAGCGCAAACGCGATCACCGTCGGCTTCGACGGCCGATAGTTTTTGTCCGAGCGGATCTTGGAAAAGAGCTTGCGGTCGATGTTTGCTTTCTTATAGCACTGCGCGTCGGTCATGCCGCGCTCGTCGATCTTCCGCAGCAGCATCTCCGAAAAGCTCTCGTCGAGCTGGTCCAGCGCGTTTGCGAGCAGTGCGGTATCCGCCGCCATATCCGGGGCCGGTTTGCACTCCGGCGCTCGCTCCGGCATCGGTGCGCGCGGCTGCTGCAGGCACGGCCGCCGGCGGTCGATCTGCGCGGCGGCATAGCGGTCGTCAATATAAGCGGTGATGTCCGCAAACAGCTGGCTGCCGATCCGGTATGCCTCGCGGCCGAAGATGACGAGATAGACCGTCATGTCATGCTCCAGCAGAAAATCACGGATGGTGTCCACCGCGGTCGTCAGCGCTTGGTCTTTCGGGTAGCCGTAATTGCCCGCGGCGATCAGCGGAAAGGCGACGGATGTGCAGCCGTATTCTTCCGCCAGCGCCAGTGCGGCCCGGTAGCAGGAGACGAGCCGGGCCTGCTCGCCGTGCTGCCCGCCATGCCAGCGCGGGCCGACGGTGTGGATGACATATCTGCACGGCAGACCGCAGCCGGCCGTGATCCTGGCCTCGCCCTCGGCGCAGCCGTGCAGCGCGCGGCACGCTGCGGCTAACGCCGGCCCGGCGGCGCGGAAAATGGCGCCGCTGACGCCGCCGTCCCCGAGCAGCGTCGGGTCGGTGGCGCTGACGATGGCGTCCACGTTCATTTTGGTGATGTCATTTCGCACGATCTGCAGCGGCATGGCGGCCCCGCCTTTCTTTTCTTTTCTTTTGGCTGTAATCATATGGTAGCACATCCGCGGCACGTCTGCAACGCCCGGCTTGCCCGCCGGCGCGCCGCGTGCTATACTGGCGGCAGCAACACCGGAAGGGGGCGGCCGCCATGCGCGAATCCGCAACGAAAAAAGTGCTCGCCGAGAGTCTTAAGGACCTCATGCTCCGGCGCGACTTCGCGGACATCACCGTGACGGACCTCTGCACGGCTGCGGAGATCAACCGCCGCACGTTCTACCGGCACTTTACGGACAAGTACCAGCTTGTGACGTGGATCTATGACAAGGGCTTTCAGAAGGCGATCGGCGACGACGAGCCGGGCCTGTTCGACCTCTTCGGGCGCGTGTGCACGTATCTGTATGCCGACCGCGCGTTTTACGCCCGCGCGCTCACGTTCACGGGGCAGAATTCGTTCCACGACTTTCTCTGCGCCCGGCTGCAGCCGTATCTTCAGGCGGATTTTTCCGACCTTTTCCCCGACCCACAGACCGAGGCGTTCATGTTCGGAAAGATGTCGGATGTGGTCATGGACATCATTCAAAACTGGCTCAGCCGGCCGGGCTGCCCGCCGCCGGAGGTGTTTGCCCCCTGGGCGCTGCACCTGTGGAAGGATATCATGGGCCGGTGGAAGGAGCTCGGCGATGCGTGGGAGCACACACTGGACCACAAAAACGTATAAGTGAGGCAAAAAGCCACGGAACTGCGGTTCCGTGGCTTTTCTTGTGGCGCAATTTGTTCTATGCTGAACACACCCCCTCATTTGGAAGCGCGCGTTCCCAGAGGTTTTGTTTCAATCTTTCATGGCACCTCTTCCTCCGTTGCGCGACGGCGGCTGCGCGCTTCCGATTTGTCCTTTTGGCAGAGCATGCCTTCCTTTGATATCGGACGCCCCGGACTGCAAATGCAGTCCGGGGCGTCTGCGGTTTTGGGTGGTGTGGGCGAGCTGCCCGGCGTGCGCTTCATCGAATTTCAATCCACACGCCCCGTGTGGGGCGCGACCCTCGTTTCAGCCAAATTGCTCCGCCATCGCAAGATTTCAATCCACGCGCCCCGTGTGGGGCGCGACCATTCTCGATCACCCCCAGCTTTGTGTCGATCAGAATTTCAATCCACGCGCCCCGTGTGGGGCGCGACGACATCCCGGATATGAGCTACGTCATCGAGGCGCAATTTCAATCCACGCGCCCCGTGTGGGGCGCGACGAAGATGTAACACTATGGCACGGTGATTGCCTTATTTCAATCCACGCGCCCCGTGTGGGGCGCGACCAGGGGAATCTGTGACTTTTACGCTCGGCAAAACGATTTCAATCCACGCGCCCCGTGTGGGGCGCGACAAGACGGATATTTGGGAACTTCATCGCAATTCAATTTCAATCCACGCGCCCCGTGTGGGGCGCGACAAAACATCGCCACAATCAAGGAGGCAAGCAAAATATTTCAATCCACGCGCCCCGTGTGGGGCGCGACCGCTGGCGTTTTCCGCTGAGGTGGCAAAGCAGGAGCATTTCAATCCACGCGCCCCGTGTGGGGCGCGACCGCGGCCGATACCCCAGTTAACGCACGCTCGCTTATTTCAATCCACGCGCCCCGTGTGGGGCGCGACGATACGAACGGTGGTTTCATTGCAATCCACATGATATTTCAATCCACGCGCCCCGTGTGGGGCGCGACCTTTAATGGCGGTGAATTTATCAAAGCAAAGTTTATTTCAATCCACGCGCCCCGTGTGGGGCGCGACGATTCGAGGCGGAGACTTCTACGCAGTTTGGGTTATTTCAATCCACGCGCCCCGTGTGGGGCGCGACCGGATTCTGCGGCATGTCAATACCAAAACCGCAATTTCAATCCACGCGCCCCGTGTGGGGCGCGACCTGTACGGATGCACGGAGACGCCAAACGAGGGCGTATTTCAATCCACGCGCCCCGTGTGGGGCGCGACACAGCCATAATTTCAGGGCTGTACTTCTTCAGCTATTTCAATCCACGCGCCCCGTGTGGGGCGCGACCTCATTTTCTGATTGCGTTTACGGGCTTCCTGCTATTTCAATCCACGCGCCCCGTGTGGGGCGCGACTTAGGTCATCACTTTCGTCACCCATGCTCTGAGCATTTCAATCCACGCGCCCCGTGTGGGGCGCGACGGAGGCAGTGGCGGTGAAGGCGCTGATTACATCATTTCAATCCACGCGCCCCGTGTGGGGCGCGACTACCGATGGAGGCAAAATATGGATGAATTTTACGATTTCAATCCACGCGCCCCGTGTGGGGCGCGACACCAGGATATGCAGAGAGATTGCCTGTATTTTTGTATTTCAATCCACGCGCCCCGTGTGGGGCGCGACTCTGTACGATTGTGCGTTGATTGCCGGTATGGGTATTTCAATCCACGCGCCCCGTGTGGGGCGCGACACTATGCCGGCGGCGACGGCAAGGCGTGGGCCGCATTTCAATCCACGCGCCCCGTGTGGGGCGCGACAGGATGCCCAGCATGTTTTCCGTCATGTTCGGCCAATTTCAATCCACGCGCCCCGTGTGGGGCGCGACACACATGAAAGGAGACAAATGAAATGAGCAAGCATATTTCAATCCACGCGCCCCGTGTGGGGCGCGACTCGTCGATCGTGCGTTCCTGCCGCGCCATTTCTGCGATTTCAATCCACGCGCCCCGTGTGGGGCGCGACCACAAGCGTCGGCGGCAAATTTGGCGGTGTTTCAATATTTCAATCCACGCGCCCCGTGTGGGGCGCGACCGAGCTGCACGGCGTTGTCGACTGTCGCCGGGTCATTTCAATCCACGCGCCCCGTGTGGGGCGCGACCGTGATGACGTGACGTGCAAAACGTGCGGAATTATTTCAATCCACGCGCCCCGTGTGGGGCGCGACGGTACTCAATCCGTCTGAACACATCTGTTTTTATATTTCAATCCACGCGCCCCGTGTGGGGCGCGACTGGGCAGGCGTATCTAACACGGTACGCTGCAATATTTCAATCCACGCGCCCCGTGTGGGGCGCGACGTAGTT
>SFOF01000213.1 GCA_004552515.1 Clostridiales bacterium | reverse complement strand
CTTTTTTGCCGATTTGAAGGGACATTGACGCAAATTTGGCCTGAAACTGCTTGCCTGTTTCATTGCGCTGACCCTCTTGCTGGCTGCACCGGCCATTGCGGAGGAAGCCGCGCCGATTTTCCAGCAGGACGTCGTGATCCGCTTCACCAGCGACGTACATTGCGGCGTCGAATCGAACTTCGGCTATGCGGGGCTGGCGCTCGTGCGCGACGCCTACGAAAGGGCCGGCAATCATGTGCTGCTCGTCGATAATGGCGATTCCATACAGGGTGAGCCGGTGGGCACGATGACCAGCGGCGAGGCGAACGTCAAGCTCATGAACGCCGTGGGCTATGACATTGCCACGATGGGCAATCATGAATTCGATTACGGCATGGATCGCTTTTTTGAGCTGACGAAAATGGCGAATTTCCCGTATATCAGCTGCAATTTCAACAAGGACGGCGAGCTGCAATTCGCGCCCTATGTCATCAAGGAATTCGACGGCGTGAAGATCGCCTTCGTCGGCATCAGCACGCCCAAGACCCTGACCTCCTCTACGCCCAAGTATTTTCAGGACGAAAACGGCAATTTCATCTACGGCTTCTTTGAGGACGAGACGGGCGAGAAGCTCTATGCCGCCGTTCAGAAGGCCGTGGACGACGCGCGCGCCGAGGGCGCTCAGTTCGTGATCGCCATGGCGCATCTGGGCAATGAGAGCGAGTGCAAGCCCTATACCTACGCCGACGTGATCGCCAACACCAGCGGCATCAACGCCATGCTCGACGGCCACAGCCACGACACCGGTCACGTCAAGATGCGCAACAAGGACGGCAAAACCGTGCTGCGTCAGGGCTGCGGCACCAAGCTGCAGGGCATAGGCTATCTGAAGATCGCCTCCGGGGACGGCGCGATGGACACGGGCGTTATGCTCTGGAACTGCGAGGATTTCAACGCGACCGAGATGTATAATCTCGATACTGACGTGACGAAGGCCGTTTCCGAGGCCACCGACGAACTGAACGCCGCGCTGGCCGAGGTCGTTGCCAGAACCGATGTGGATTTGACCGTCAGCGATCCCACCGTGATGGGGGACGACGGCTTGCCCGTGCGCATCGTTCGCAGCGCCGAGACGAATCTGGGCGATTTGTGCGCCGATGCGTACCGCTATGTGTCGGGCGCGGACGTGGCGTTCGTCAACGGCGGCGGCGTGCGCGTGAGCATCAAGGCGAGCGACATCACCCGCAACGACATCCTGAAGGTGCATCCCTTCGGCAACGCGCTGTGCGTCTGCGAGGCGACTGGCCAGCAGATCCTCGACGCGCTGGAGCTGAGCGTCAGCTCGATGCCCGGCGAATACGGCGGCTTCCTGCAGGTGTCCGGATTGACTTTTGAGGTGGACACGAGCATCCCGTCCGGCGTGAAGCGCGATGAGAAGAATATGTTCGTGGGCGTTGAGGGCGAGCGCCGCGTCTCGAACGTGCTCGTCGGCGGCGAACCGATCGATCCCGAAAAGACATACACCGTCGCCTCGCACAACTATCTGCTGCACAACGGCGGCGACGGCTATACCATCTTCCAGAACTGCACCTTCACTCAGGAGAGCGTCATGCTGGACAACCAGGTGCTGCTCACCTACATTACTGAGGGACTGAACGGCGTGGTTGGCGAGCAGTACGCCGATCCCTACGGCGAGGGCCGCATTACCGCCAAGTAAGCGCTGTTGCAAAAAAAGAGGAATCCGGCAGGGGGGTGTCGGGTTCCTCTTTTATCGTAGCTTTTTCTCTTCGCAGTTTGCTCGAAGGCGTTTGTCCGCGCTGACGCGGCGATGTGTTTCTTTGTTATTATAGGGAAGTGAATTGCGGGCCGGCGCGGCGTTTGTGCCTGCCGGTTGTAGCTCCGGCATGGGCGTTGTGCGCGCGGGGGCTGGTCTGCGAGGCGTGGGGAGGGAATAGCGCGGCGTTTTGCGTTCGGGTCACGCCGTGGGTCGGAATCGCCGCCAGCGCGTTCTCAATGGCCGTGCGGATATCGGACTTTGCGGGTTCACTTCGGGCTTGTGCGTTTTCTGGCGGCGATCCCGACAGAGAACGAAGGAGACGGGGAACGGAGTCGGCGGCGAGGTGTGAGAGCGTTTTTGCGTGATTATATTGGCTTTGTGATGATTTCCGCGGGGAGTCCGTTGGGGCAAAATGTGGAAGCCGCACTGCGGCCGCGCCCCCAAACCTGCGCCAAGGAGTCAAAAGTGGAAGCCGCACTGCGGCCTCTCTGGACTCTCTTCATTGGATTCGCAGCAAAGTGCCTTTTTGTAAAGCCTCGCAATGATCGCTATCCCTGAACAGCCGCGTCCACGCCCCGCAACACCCGGGTACACGGAAAGCCCCGTCTGGCTCCCATTTATGGCCGGACGGGGCGGGCTGTATATCGATGCTATCTATGCGCGCTAACGTTTAGTTGCGTGCGCGAAGCGGAGTGGTCGTCGGCACTGCCGACTTAGGCGATTTCGATGCGGCGATGGGTTTCCCTGGGCGCTTCAACCTGCTTGGGCAGGGTCAGCGTCAGCACGCCGTTTTCATAGGCGGCGGTGATGTCCTCCTTGCGAATCCCCTCCACGTTGAAGGAGCGGCTTGCCTTGCCGGTGCGGCGCTCGCGCATGATATAGCCGTTCTCGGCCTTTTCCTCGACGTTTTCAGCCTTCTCGGCGCTGATCGTCAGCACGTCCTCGTTCAGATCAACGTGAATGTTCTCGCGCGCCACGCCCGGCAGATCGGCCTCGATCATGTAGGCGTCGCCCTTGTCCTGAACGTCCACGCGGAACGATTCGTTCTGCGCGTCCCCAAAGAACGAACGGAAGAAATTGTCGGCAAAGGTGTCATACGGACGCGTGCTCATAGCGGTGCGATACGGAATCATGGTCATCATAATAATGCCTCCTTGAAGGTTGGTTGTTATTTAATCGCTCAATTCGTCCCTCAGGCTCCCGATGTTCTCTTCGAACCCTTCCCCCTTGGAACATCCTTAGTATAAAGCAAAGGTCAAAGAAAGTCAATAGATATTTTTGACTTTAACTGACCTTTAACAATTCTCTGTGAGGAAAGGCTGCGCTGGGAATGTTTCCGCCACAGAAGGCGTATTTCGAGTCTGTCGTCTGTGGGATCGACCATGCGGGCTGTCTGACGGTGCGTGGCATTCGGCGCGCCGGCCAACGCGTCCTTTGGGCGCAGATTGCGCCGCCGTTCCGCGTTCTCGGCTTTCGATGAAGCGGGCGGCGTTTTTTTGCACGGTATATTTTGCCGCTGACAAAAGCGCTTTTCGCAGGGGATCGCTATTTCGCGCGTCGGTTTGCCGCTTTGGCCCGAGGGGGGCGGCGGCGTTTCACGCGCCACATTCTTTTGCCTGCGAAATAGTGCTTGAGCAAACGCGCGCTTTCTGCTATAATGGGAAAAGAATAACAGGGCGCAGGCCCTCCGATAGAGAAAGAAGGAATGACTATGAACGGCGAATGGTCGCTGGACGTTTTGTACAAGGGCTATGACGACCCGAAATTTGCCGAGGACAGGACGGCGTTTGACGCGGCGTGCGCGCGCATGAATGAGCTGGCCGCCGCGCTGGACGGCATGGAGCCGAAAAAAGCGCTGCACGAGATCATTCTGGCCATGGAGGATCTCAACCGCCTGGCCAGCAACCTCATGATTTTTGCCGAGCTGAAGCAGTCGGTCAACACGCGCGATAACGAGAGCGCCTCGATCTCCGGCCAGCTGATGGCCAAGCTGAGCGCCATTGCCGCCGCGCAGACCAAAATGAAGGCCTATATCGCCGCGCAGAAGGATCTCGATCAGCTCATCGCCGCCGATCCGCTGCTGATCGACTATAAGTATCTGCTCACCACCATCCGCGAGGACAGCAAATATCTGCTCTCCGAGCGCGAGGAGGAGATCATGGCGCGTCTGTCGATCTCCGGCGCGGATGCCTGGAGCGAGCTGCAAAACGTGCTCACCTCCTCCGTGCCCGTTGCCTATAACGGCGAAACGACCAACCTCTCGGCCATCCGCAATCTGGCCTATGATCCCGAT
>SFOF01000212.1 GCA_004552515.1 Clostridiales bacterium | reverse complement strand
ATGCAGCAGCTGCACAGGGGCGCGGCGCTCGAGCACGCGCACCGGCTCGCATTGCTGGGGAACCAGCGCCGGGGCATGGGCGTTCAGATCTTCTGCAAGGACAACCGGCTGCGGTGCAGTTGGCACAGCGGTGCGGTCGATGCGCTCACCGTGGTAGAACTCCGCCTCGCGGTGCTGCCCAAGGTACCACTGCCAGCGCGCATCGGTGGCAACCGTGACGCGGTGGCTGTCCATGCAGGTGAGAGAAAGCTCGGCAAAGAGGGCCGTCTGCTTGCCGTACACCTGCCGCGTTCCGTTCAGATAACCGGCATACCAGCCGTTTGCGGTGGAGAGCACGCTCAGGCGCGTTCCGCGGGTGACCGCGGCGATGGCGTTGTAGTTCGTGCCCGCGCCGGCGCGGATGTTGACCGTGCTGCCTGCGTACTTGGTGGTCACGCTGGCCACATTGCCGGAGACGGCGCTCTGGTCGCCCTTGGAGGGCGTATTCGCCGTGCCGCCGATGGAGACGTAGCGGGCGTACACCCAACCGGTCTTGCCGGTGGACTCAACCTTCACCTTGTGCCACTTGTTGCCCTGATAGAGGATCTCGACCGCCGCGCCGTTCTTGGCCCAGCCCACGATGGAGTGGTTCACGCCCGCTTCGGAGCGGATGTTCACCGAGCCGTCGGCGGCCGGCGTCTTGATCACGCCCTTGACCGAATCGGCCAGCGCGCACGGCATGAGCGCCGTGACCAGCAGGCAGATCACCATCAGAATAACCAGTTTCCGTTTCATGAAAAGCACCTCCTGTATTTTGGGTTCCGCTTATTCAGACGCGCCGCCCCCGAAATGGTTGCGGCTTGCGCGTTTCCAATTTATGGCAAAAGAATTGGAGGCGGATAAAAAATCGCCTGAAACGGACGCGGATAACGCGCGGGCGGTTGACACGGGCGGCCGGTATGCGCTACAGTATAAAAAGAACGAAAGACACGGCGAAGGGACGGGATGGATCATGCTCCTGATCGGCATTTGCGGCGCGAGCGGCAGCGGCAAGACCACGCTGGCCGACGAGCTTATGCGGCGGCTCAACACGCGGGCGATCCTGTTGCACCAGGACAGCTATTATCGCAATCACCCGGATATGTCCTTTGAAGAGCGGCGGCTCATCAATTATGACGAACCGGCGGCCTTTGATAATGACGCGCTTTATGAGGATCTTTGCCTGCTCAAGGCGGGCAGACCCATCACCGAAAAGCAATACGACTATACGCGCCATCTGCGCTGCGACACCGGCGCGCCGGTCGAGCCGGCGAGTACGGTCATCATTGAGGGGATTCATGTGTTTTATGACCCCCGCGTGCGCGATCTGCTCGATCTCAAGCTGTATATCAAGGTCGATCCCGACATCTGCCTGCTGCGCCGCGTTCAGCGGGACATCGCCGAACGGGAGCGGCGCATCGACGACATTGCCCGGCAGTATCTGAGTACGGTCAAGCCGATGTTCGAGCAGTATATCCGCGGCTATGAGCGTGACGCGGACATCATTGTGGCGCGCGGCGGAAAGTCCCAGCGCATTGCCGACGCGCTGGCCTGCTATATCAACAACGGCGGCATGGCCGAGGAGCAGGGCGAACAGGCGGCTCCACATTCATAAAAAGAGGCGATCGTGCGCGCGCGTTTCGACGCTGAACGAAGGAGTATAAGGATCTATGTATATTGCCAACGGATGGAAGGATTACGAGGTCATCGCCACGGGCGGCGGCGAGAAGCTGGAGCGCTGGGGACGCGTCATACTGCGCCGCCCCGATCCGCAGACCATCTGGCCCGCGCAGTCGCCCGAAAAGTGGGAGCGCTGCGACGCGCGCTATCACCGCTCGGCCAAGGGCGGCGGCGAGTGGGAGTTTATGAAGCGTCTGCCCGAAAAGTGGGAAATTCACTACAGGGATCTCAAGTTCTGGGTGAGGCCGACCGGCTTTAAGCACACCGGCCTTTTTCCTGAGCAGGCGGTCAACTGGGACTGGATGAGCGGCCTGATTCAGGACAGCCGCCGCCCCATCCGCGTGCTGAATCTGTTCGGTTATACCGGCGGCGCGACGCTGGCCTGCGCGGCGGCGGGCGCTCATGTGACGCACGTGGACGCGGCCAAGGGCATGGTGCAGTGGGCGGGCGAGAACCGCGCGCTCTCCGGCATCGACGAGACGCGCGTGCGCTGGATCGTGGACGACGCGCTCAAGTTCGTCATGCGCGAGCAGCGGCGCGGCAACAGCTACGAGGGCATCCTCATGGATCCGCCCTCCTATGGGCGCGGCCCGGGCGGCGAGGTCTGGAAGCTCGAAAACGAGCTGTACGGCCTGGTGAGCGAGTGCGCGCGATTGCTGTCCGACAGGCCGCTGTTCATGCTCATCAACAGCTATACCACCGGCCTTCAGCCCGCCGTGCTCAACAATATGCTCACGATGACCGCCGCGCGCGGTCGGGGCGGCCTGGTGACCGCCGACGAGATCGTGCTGCCCGTGACCGAGGGCGGCGTGCTGCCCTGCGGCGCGAGCGGACGCTGGCAGGCGGAATGATGAACGCAATCGAAACAGTCCGCGCCGGAAAATTCGAGATCCCCATACTGTATCTGGACAATCACCTGCTGGGCGTGGTCAAGCCCTGCAATATGCCCGTCCAGGCCGACAGCTCGGGCGATCTCGATCTGCTGACGGCGCTCAAGGACTATATCAGAAAGAAGTTTGACAAGCCGGGCGCGGTCTATCTGGGGCTGGTACACCGGCTGGACAGGCCGGTTGGCGGCGCGATGATCTTTGCGCGCACGTCGAAGGCCGCGGAACGATTGAGCCGCGAGTTTTCCGCGCACAGCATGGAGAAGCGCTATCTGGCGGTCGTAAAGGGCGTTCTGAGCGCGCCGATGACCTTGACCGACTATCTGGTCAAGGACGCGAAAACCGGCATGGTGCGCGTCTGCGGGGCTGATACGCTGGGCGCAAAGGAAGCGCGGCTGCGCACGACGCCGGTCGCGTCTCAAAACGGCACGACGCTGGTCGAGGTAGCGCTGATGACCGGCCGCGCGCACCAGATCCGCGTGCAGCACATGAACGCGGGCTTCCCGCTCTGGGGCGACAACCGCTATGGCGGCGGCAGGCCCGGCGAGCAGATCGCGCTGTGGGCGTACCGGCTGACCGTGACGCACCCCACGCTGAAGACGCCTGTGACGCTGATCGCGCCGCCGCCCGATTCGGGGGCGTGGACGGCCTATCGCGGCGTATTGGAGGACATGATATGAGCGACAAGAAGAACGCGCGCCCGGGCAGCGTCATGGCGACGTTTCTGTGCTGCGTGCTGGGCGTGCCGACGTGCGTGAAGCTGCTGCCGGGGCTGTATGCCGCCGACATGATGAGCGCTGTGGCCGTGGGTGTGCTGCTGGGCGCGGCGTATCTGGTGCTGCGGCCGATCCTGCGCGTGGTGACGTTTCCGGTGGGCTGCCTCACGTTCGGGCTGTTCAACGCGGTGATCGACGTGGCGCTGCTCTACGGCTGTGCGGCGCTGATTGAGGGCTTCGCCATAGAGAGCGTGATTGCGGCGATCGGCACGGCGCTGCTGATCAGCCTGCTCAGCGGCGTTGTGGGCGGGTTTAAGTAGAGCCAATCTGCGCGCCGGCGACGTTTTGCAACGTCCTGGCAGACGCGCTTTCCTGGGACGACTGCTTCGGCAATATCTGAGCGGCGGCAATATCGTTTTGCCGCCGCTTAGTGATATAGGCCGGAAATAGCCGTCGCGCGGGCTTGGGCGTGTCCTGGCGATTCCGTTCGGAGGGCAATCGCGCGCACGGAGGAACCGCGCTATTTGCTGCGTCGTTTTCTGTAGACGGAGGGAGCAAGGGGCGCTTTCTCGTGAGGGACGGCGCTCGGCCAGAGGGCTTCCGTTTCGCGCTCCTGCTGGCTGAGGCGGCGCAGCAACTGCGTCAGGAAGAGCTTGGGCGCGGGTCGGGTCGTGCCGTGCGGCGTTAAAGCGCGCCTTTGTCGCGCCTCCATCTGATCCCAGCACTGGCCGATGGCATAGCGGATGTCCCGCTCCACGCTGGCGGGGC
>SFOF01000211.1 GCA_004552515.1 Clostridiales bacterium | reverse complement strand
GGCGGTATGCTCTGCGCCTTCCAGAACGGGCCGGTGGACACGGCCTGCTTCTACGACGCGCGCATCGGCACGTCTGAATACGGCAGCCTGTTCAACCCCATTACGCGCCAGCCCTATGCCGATTACGACGCGTTCGTGATGTTCGGCCGGCTCCTTCAGCTGGGCGAGCAGGTCGCGCTTGAGTGCGACCGCGCGGGCGTTTACGCCGTGGCCGCGACCGACGGCGAGAAGAAGGGAATCATGATCGTCAACACGAAGGGCGGCTGCTCGATCGATTTGACGGCGCTCGGCTGCGATCTGACGAAGGCCGTCTGCGAGGAAACCTCGGCGCACCGCCGCATGGAGAAGCGGCAGCTCATTCACGACAACGTCCTGCAGCTGGACGGAGAGACGATGGTCTACATCACGCTGTAAAGAGATATGCAGAAATGGCTTGACAACATCATAAAAGGCGAAAGCGAAAATCACATACTGCCCTTTTTGTGGATGATGGGCGAGGACTGGGAAAAGACGAAGCGGCAGATCCACCGCATCCACGACTGCGGCATCCGCGCCATGTGCCTGGAATCGCGCACATTTGAGGACTTCTGCGGCGAAAGCTGGTGGGCAACGCTCAAAAAGGTGCTGGCCGAGGCCCGCGCGCTGGATATGAAGGTGTGGATTCTCGACGACAAGCATTTCCCCACGGGCATGGCTGTGGGCATGGTCGAGAAGAAATATCCCGAAAAGCGGCGGCTGCATCTGGCCGAGCAGCACGCTGACGTGATCGGCCCGCGCCGCGCGGACGTGCTGATTCAGGGCTTTGCGCCCGACGATCGCTTCGTCGCGGCCTATGCCGTCAAACGCAGCGGCTATGACGAGGCGCTGGACATGAGCGCGCGCATTCCGCTCAAGGCCGATGAGAGCGGACATTTCGTGTCCTGCGATCTGCCCGAGGGCTGCTGGCGCGTGTTCTCACTCTGGCTGACGCACGCCGGCGCGTGGGGGTCGAAAACGCCTTACATCAATATGCTGGACGCGTCGTCCGTGGATGTGCTGATCGAGGCGGTCTACGAAGCGCACTACAGCCATGTCGGCGAGTATTTCGGCAAGGAGCTGGTGGGCTTTTTCTCGGACGAGCCGTGCATCGGCAACGCCAATGTGTTCGGCTCCATGCCCAGCCGCGGCTTTTACGACGCAAAGCCCGGCCAGCCCGGTCTGGCCATGCCGTGGTGCGCCGATATGTTCGATCGGCTCGCCGCCAAGATGGGACGCGACGTGACCGACATTCTGCCGCTTCTCTGGTATGAGGGCGAGGGCAGCGTCGAGCTGCGCGAGGCGTATATGGACGTTGTATCGACGCTCTACGGCCAGCGCTTTACAAAGCGTGTGGGCGACTGGTGCCGCGCGCACGGCGTTATGTACATTGGTCACATCATCGAGGATCAGAACGCGCACGCCCGTCTGGGCTGCTCGGCGGGACATTACTTCCGCGCGCTCGAGGGGCAGGACATGGCCGGCATAGACATCGTGCTGCATCAGGTCATGCCCGGCTTTGCGCATCATGTCAGCTCGGCCATCTGCGCGGGGCATCGGGCTGATCCGGCGTTCTTCCAGTATGTGCTGGGCAAGCTCGCGCCGTCGCTGGCGCACATCCGGCCGCATATGAACAACCGCGCCATGTGCGAGGTCTTCGGCGCGTACGGCTGGGCGGAGGATTCGGCCATGATGAAATGGCTGATCGACTATCTGCTGGTGCGCGGCGTGAACTGGTTCGTGCCGCACGCCTTCTCGCCGGTCTATCCCAATCCGGACTGCCCGCCGCATTTCGACGCGGACGGCGAAAACCCGCAGTTCGAGGCCTTTGCCAAGCTGATGCGCTACACCAACGCCATGAGCACGCTCTTTGACGGCAACCGCGTGGCGCGCATCGCGCTGCTCTATCACGCCGAGGGCGAGTGGTCGGGCAAGGACTGTATGCTGGACGACTGGCCGGCGGTCGAGCTGCTTGATCATCAGCTGGATTTCGACATCGTGCCGGCCGACGAGCTGAAAACCGCCGTGTTCGAAAACGGGCGCTGGCTGGTGGGCAACGCCGCCTACGACGCGCTGGTCGTGCCGTATGCCGAATATCTGCCGCAGTTTGTGCTGGACGGCCTTGAGACGCTGCGGGAGCACGGCATTGCGGTCATCGAGGTCGATCGCGCGACGGCGAACGCGCCGGTGGAGGTCGTGCCGCTTGAGCGTCTTGCCGGGGAGCTGATCGCGCGCGGAAAGGCCGATATTACGCTCGAAACGCCCTGCCCGCTGCTGCGCTATATGCATCAGGAAAAGGCCGACGGCAGCCATCTGTTCATGTTCTTCAACGAGGCCACCGACCACCGCGCCGAGACGATTGTGCATCTGCCGGTTCGCGGCGCGTATACGCTGCTCGACTGGCAGGGCGGGAAGGCGCGCAGCCTGACGGCGGAGGATGGCCGGGTATCTGTGTCGCTCGCGCCGTACGAGTCGGTCGTGCTGGTTTTTGACGGCGAAGGCGCGGCTGAATCCGCAGCGGAGCCGGCGCTCGAGGCCGAGGCGCTGGACGCGCTCTGGACGATCGAAACCGCCGACTGCACCGATATGACGCGCTATGCGCTGCTGGCCGAAAGCAGCCCGCTGCGCACGGTCGAGCGGGACGTCTGGGATTTCGCCGGACGCATCCGCTATACGGCGCAGCTGGATGATCTCGAAAACGCCGCCGCGCTCGAGCTGGACGAGGTGGGCGATTCGGCGCAGGTCTATCTGAACGGCCAGTGCGCGGGGCACCGCATCTGCCCGCCGTACCGCTTCGATCTGAGCGGGCTGGGTAAGAATGGCGATAATACGCTTGAAATTGTCGTCTCCACGACGCTGGCGCGCAGGCAGCGCGATCAGTTCTCGACGTTCGTCGCGATAAACCGGCCCGGACTGGGCGGCCGCATCACGCTCTGGCGCAAAAAGTAAATCCATAAAGCAAGAACGGGCGCTCCCTCTCGCAATGAAAGGAGCGTCCGTTCTTGTCATGAGGCTCAGGGGAGCGTCGCAAAGCCCCATCCAACGGGAAGTTGAACAAAGGCATGAGGACGCCCGGCTGACGCGGCCTTTGCGCGGGGCGCGAATCCTCAGACAGAGAATTTGCGAGGCGTGCGATCGTCAGAGCCGGAAGGGCAGCAGCGGCGCGGCGACAAAGGCCAGCGCGCAGCCGCCGAGCGTCATGATCAGCATTTCAAGGGGCTTTTTGCGCAGCACGACCAGCGCGGCGATAAAAACGGCCGCTTCGACCGGCGAAACCGCGTCCGCATAGAACCAGCCGAACGAAAACGTCATGTCGAACAGCGTCGCGACGATAAGCGTCGAGAGCGCGAGCGCGATCCGTCCCCGCCCCGCGGCAAACCAGCAGAGGACGGCGGGAATCGGGGAGAGCAGCGTCAGGCCGAACCAGATCATGGCGTAGCGCGCGGGGAAAAATCCGGCGATCAGCGCGGAATAGAGATAATAGGCCGTCGTCATGCCCGCGAAAAAGGCGAACACATTCAGCGCGGCGCGGCGGGGCGAGGACGCGTAAACCGACAGGATGAGTCCGATCAGCGCCCATATGCCGGCGCGGCTGAAGACATTGCGCAGATCGAGCCGTTCGAGCAGGAATGGCAGCGCGTTCGAGGGCAGGCCGTCCAGCGCCTTGGCCAGAGCGCCCAGACCCGCGCCGAGCAGCAGCGCGAGCAGCGTTCGGAAAATGCGTGCGCTAAGCGGCTGCGGCGGCCCGGAAGCGCGGATGGAAGAAAAATGAATCATGCGATAGAACCCTCAGCAGTCGATCCAGTAGCGCTTGACGAAGACCTGCTCGTCCGGGTCGAAGAGCGTGTTTTCATACTGGCCGCCGTTTTTCAGAATGACCTTTTCGGAAGCGAGGTTGTCGTCGTCGCAGACGAGCAGCAGGCGCTTAAAGCTCTATGAGCGCGCCAGAGCGACGCCCTCCTTCAGAATTTCCGTCGCCAGGCCGCGCCTTTGCTGCGAGGGCCGGACGGCATAGCCGATATGCCCGCCGTAATTAAGCAGAAACGGCGTCAGCTCGAACTTCAGGCTGAACACGCC
>SFOF01000210.1 GCA_004552515.1 Clostridiales bacterium | reverse complement strand
CGAGTATCAGAAGCTGGTCGAGATGGGCTTCATGGGCGAGGAAGGCCTGCAGGAGTACTCCGACGCTCTGGACGGCGCCGGCGTGCAGGTTGTGCTGGATGAGCTGAACGCTCAGCTGGCCGAGTTCTTTGCCGCGAAGTAATCTCCGACAAAGCCACATACAAAAAGGGTCGCCGGGCTTCCGGCGGCTCTTTTGCTATGCCCGCGGGAACAGGGGAAAGCGCGGTTCGAGGATATGACGGGCGTGACGCGGCGTTTGACGTGTGGGGCGCAGTGCTCGCATCAGCACGTTTTTGATTGGCCGCTTGGCGCGTCGGCGGTCTGCGCTGCATGAAGCGGGCGAAAAAAGCGTCCCCGATAAACGGAGACGCTTCATTATACAGTGCTTATTCGGCGTTCTTGCCGGAGAGCCAGATCCGGCGCACATCTTCGTAGACGCTGTCGGGATAATCGAAGCTGCCGCCGGGATAGCAGGGCAGCAGATCGTCGCCGCTGGCGATCTTTGGGTTGGTGCATTTGTTGTCATGCCGCCATGCGTCGCGCTCTTCCTTGTTGCGCAGGTTCGGAATGCGCATGGGCTTGTTGCCCTCGAGGATGGAGCGATAGGCGAGTATGCCGCATATGCCCATGTCGACGGCATGGTATACGTCGATGGAGTACTTCTCGCCCTCGGGATTGCCCAGAATCTTCTCGATGAAGAAGTGGGTGGGATAGAAGTCGCTGCCGCCGTGCGTGCTGAACTTTTTGGCCATTTCCTCGGAGATGGCGGGCGGCGCGGGATGATAGTGCTCGGTCGTGCCGACGCACAGCTTATCGCCCTCGCGGTAGACCTGCAATTCGGGCTCCTTGCCCTCGCCGTAGCTGGGGACGAAGCGCTCGGACTCCATGCTGCCCTTTGTGCCGTAAACCTGATAGTTGACGCTGCCCGGCTCGCGCTTGAGGTGGCCGTGTATGCTCTTGCAGATCGCGCCGTTGTCGAGCGTCAAGAGCTCGAGCGCGCAGGTTTCGCCCATCTTCAGGCCGAGCGGGCGCACTGTGTCGTTGCGCTGTGTGACGAAGCCCACGACCTGCACCGGGCGGTGGCCGGTGATTGTGAGCATCGGGCCGATGGAGTGGGTGCAGTAGAACGTGGGGAACATATTGTTGCGCCAGTGATCGCGCTCGCCGTAGGTGATGCTGGGCCAGATGGCGCTGCAATCGTGGATGTATTCGCCCTCGGCGTACATCACGTCGCCGATTTCGCCGCGCTCATAGCGCTCGCGCATCTCGAAGGCGTGCCACATATAGCAGTAGTTCTCGGCATAGGCGTACACCTTGCCGCTTTCCTCAACGGCCTCGATCAGCTCGACGGCCTGCGCCATGGTTTCGCAGGGCAGCACTTCGCTGAGCACATGGCGGCCGCTCCTCAGCAGGCGAATGGCGAATGTGGCGTGCTCGTTGGCATAGTTGGCCAGCACGACCGCGTCCATATCGTGCTTGAAAAAGTCCTCGAAGTTCTCGTACAGCGCGATTTTCAGCCCGGCCTCCTCAGCCGCCTTGCCGGCCTTCTCGAGGGCGGGGACAAACTTGTCGCAGATGGCGACCAGCTCCGCATCCGGATGCTGGAGCAGCACGTTGATCATGGTCATGCCGCGATACGCGCCGAAAACGCCGATTTTTACCTTGGCCATGGTGTGAATCATCCTTTCTCAATTTAAGTTCACAACATTATATTAACAGTCGGCTGATTTTCTTGCAATGTACTAAATGACCAAATTTGAACATCAAATATTATAAGGACACGCGCGGCGGGCACAGGTAAATTTTTGAATAAACGGCACCCTGAGCGCAATTTGAGCGTCTATATAGTGAATGAAGAAATGAGGATTGTGGAACGGCGTATGAAGAGATGGGTTGCGTGTTTTTTGACGATCATGATGCTGCTTGCCGGCGCAATCGGCGGGGCGGAGAGCGCCTTGCCGCAGAGCACGGGCGAACCGGCCGTGCCGCCGGCTGAGGAAACGGTGGCCGCCGCGCCGATGGTTTCGGCCGATGTGCCAATCGCCACGCCTGAGCCGACAGACCTGACGCTGAACGCCCGCGGCGACGCGGTGCAGGCGCTTCAGGAGCGCTTGCAGCAGCTGGGCTTTTTCTATACGGCGATCGACGGCATTTATGGCGCGAATACGCAGGCGGCTGTGCGCGAGTTTGAAGAGTATATTCGCCTGATTGAGCAGCGGGACATCGACGCGCAGATCGCGGCCATGGCCACGAGCGAACCGGCGCTCACGCCCACGCCCGAGCCGGAAAGCGAAGGCGTGCAGGCCGTCGCCACGCCCGATCCCACGCCCACGCCCGAGCCGACAGCCACGCCGACGCCCGCGCCCACGCCGGAGACGGCCGCCGACGGGCTGGCCGAAATCGCCGTGCAGGAGCTGGCCTTCGGCGATCCCGACGCGCTGTATCTCTGCGATGTGGCGCAGGGGGACAGCGGGCTTGCGGCCAGGCGCATCCAGCGGCGGCTGGTCGCGCTCAATTATCTCGACGACGCGGCGGACGGCGTGTTCGGCGTGAATTCCGAGACGGCGCTCATCGCGTTTCAGGCGGCGCACGATCTGGAGCAGACCGGCGTGGCCGATCGCGAGACGCAGGCGCGTTTGTTTTCGAGCGACGTAAAGACGGCGCTGCGCCCGGTCTATAACCGGCTGACGCTCTGGTCGAGCGGCGAGGGCGTGAAGAACGTCCAGAAGCAGCTGGTCATACTGGGCTTCATGAACGGCTCGGTCAACGGCACCTATGGCGAGAGCACGCGCGCGGGCGTTATGGCGCTCGAAAAGTACCTCTATAAGATCGACAACGCGCCCGCCGCGCCCGAGCCGACCGCCGCGCCGGACGAGGGCGTTCAGGCGGTCGAGCCGATTATCGACAGCGCTTCCGACGAGGCCAATCTGGCGGCGGACGATCCGGAAACCAACCCCTACGAGGTCATGCCCACACTGAGCGCCGAGGAGGAGCAAGATTCGGACTTCGAGCCGACCGGCGTGATGACTGCCGATTTGCAGATCCGCCTGCTCGAGGACGGCATACCGATCTATCAGGAGACGGTCAGCCAGGGCAGCCGCGGCGACGAGGTGCGGCGCGTCCAGCGGCGGCTGTACAGCCTGAACTATCTCACGGCCAGCGGCGTGGACGGCGTGTTCGGCGCGGGCACGGAAAAGGCCGTCTCGCAGTTCCAGGGCCGCAACGGCCTCGAGAAAACGGGAATCGCCGATCAGGCCACGCAGTCCGCGCTGTTTTCGGAGGACGCGGTGAAGTCGATCAAGCCCTATCAGATCAAGATCAGCATCGACGATCAGCGCGTATACGTCTATTCGCCGGACGATTACGACAATTATTCCATACTGGTCAAGACGTTCGTCTGCTCGACCGGCACGCGCGATCATCCCACGCCGCTGGGCACGTTCACCAACACCGGCCCCGGCGCGCGCTGGCACTACTTTAAGAAATTCGACTGCTGGGCGCAGTATGCGTGGTATGTGGACGGCGACATCATGATTCATTCCGTGCTCTACAGCGAGGCCGACGAAAGCACGCTCAGGCGCGGCTCGGTCTCCGCGCTGGGCAAACGCGCGTCGCACGGCTGCATCCGGCTGTCGGTCGAGGACGCGCGCTGGATCTACAACAACTGCTCCTCGGGCACGACCGTGGTGGTCTATTGACATGGAAAAGGCGGCTGGAGACATGCGCTTCGGCCGTCTTTTTGTGTATTTTATTGGCGCGCAGCTGGACGGCGCGGCGCTTTTATGCTATGCTGAGAAAAACAGATGCGGAGGATGACGCCATGCATTTGGCACTGATCGATATTGACAACACGCTGCTCGATTTTGACGAATATGTCCGGCAGACCATGCAAAGCGGCTTTGCGCATTTCGGCCTGCGCCCCTACGAGCCGTTCATGGACGATGTGTTCGAGCGGGAGAACAATGAACTGTGGCGCGCGCTCGAGCGCGGCGAGCTGACATTTGCCGAGCTGAAGCGCGTGCGCTGGAACAGCATATTCGAGGCGCTGGGCATAGATTTCGACGGCGCGGTTTTCGAGGAATATTTCCGCGCG
>SFOF01000209.1 GCA_004552515.1 Clostridiales bacterium | reverse complement strand
GACAATATGCGTGATCGAGCGCAAAACATTCCGATAA
Source organism: Clostridiales bacterium (assembly GCA_004552515.1). Lineage (GTDB taxonomy): Bacteria > Bacillota > Clostridia > Christensenellales > Aristaeellaceae > Firm-10. The sequence goes on along the minus strand of SFOF01000209.1, from coordinate 4,065 downwards.
AACTGCACGGCAGACATAAGACGAGCGCAAAACGCGGCAATAGAACTCCATCGCCACGCAGGACAGTCCCCGTCGTCTCCTCCGCGCGCACCCACGCTTCTGCCGGAACCAAAACCGGCAAGAGACAACGCCGCGCCGGCCCACAATTCACTGACGGATAATAGCAGCCAACGCTGCGCCGCGTCAGCGCGGACGTGTTTTCGAGCTCCGTCCCCGAGACGGCCGACGACATTGCAGACGGCGCGCCGACACATATCCCCTCGCCACCGCCCCCGCAAGCTCGCAAAGGCATACAGAAAAAGCCCCTCCCAGCCCAAAGGCCAGACGGAGCCAAATATCATATCAATCGCTCAAATCGGAATGCGGAACAGCCTCTCCATCAGCGGAATGTAGACCGCCGGATCGCCGGAGGTCATAAATCTCACGCCGCCTTCGCCCTCCTCGCGGAGCAAACCGCCCTTCTCGAGCAGATCTGTCAGGCGCCGCGCCGTGCCGTCGTTGCCGTCCACGAGAGGAACGCCCGGCAGCAGCTCGGACAATACGCGCTTCAAAAACACATAGTGCGTGCAGCCCAGCACAACCGCGTCCAGCTGAACGCCCTCGTAATCGGACAGCATATCCCGCAGATACGCGCGCACAGGCTCGCCGCTCAAATCGCCGTTCTCGACAAACTCCATCAGTCCGGCGCACGGCCTGATGAGCGCGTGCTCGCCGTATTTTTCGTTCAGGAGCTGAAATTTGTGCTGTTTGAGCGTCGCCGGGGTGGCCAGCACGAGGATCTTGCCGCCCTTCCAGAGGAAAGAGGCGGGCTTCAGCGCCGGCTCCATGCCCACGACAGGGATACTCAGCGTTTCCCGCAGCGTGGCTACGGCGGCCGATGTGGCGGTGTTACACGCCACGACCAGCGCCTTCACATCCTCAGCCATGAGGACTTCGGCCACGCGCATGGCCAGCGCGCGGATCTCGCTCTCGCTCTTCGTGCCGTAGGGCGCGTTGAGGTTGTCGCCATAGTAGATGAAACGCTCCCGGGGCAGACGGCGCATCACGTCCCTCAGTACGCTCACGCCGCCCACGCCGGAATCGAAAATGCCAATGGCACTGTTTTTATCCATGATGACGGATCAGTCGTCCTCTTCCTCGTCCTCGGGCAGCTCCGCGTCGTGATAGACGTTCTGAGTGTCGTCGTAGTCGTCCAACTCGTCCAGCAGACGCTGAACCTTCTCCACCGTCTCGGGATCGGTGACGGCGGTGGTGGTGGTGGGCACCATGCGGCGCTCGGCCTCCAGGAAAGTGCAGCCGGCCTTCTCGAGGTTCTCGCGCACCTCAGAGAAGGAGGAAGGATCGGTATAGACGGTGGCGACGCCCTCGCCGATCTCCACATCGTCCGCGCCCGCGTCCAGCGCCAGCATCATCAGTTCGTCCTCGTCAAGGCCCTTGCTGTTGTCGATGACGATCACGCCCTTGTGCTCGAACTTCCAGGAAACGCAGCCGGTCGCGCCCAGCCCCTTGCCGAACTTGTCGAACAGATGGCGGATCTCGGAAGCAGTGCGGTTGAGGTTGTCGGTCACGACGTCCACGATCACGGCCACGCCGCCGTCGGCATAGCCCTCGTAGGAAACCTCCTTGTAGGACGCGCCGCTGCCCTCGCCCGCCGCCTTGGCGATGGAGCGCTTGATGTTGTCGTTGGGCATATTGTTGGCCTTGGCCTTGGCGATCACGTCGCGCAGCTTGCCATTGGTGGCCGGATCGGCGCTGCCGCCCTCGCGCACGGCGATGGCGATCTCGCGGCCGATCTTGGTAAAGATCTTGCCCTTCTGCGCGTCGGTCTTTTCTTTCTTATGCTTGATGGTCGTCCATTTATTATGTCCGGACATTGCCTGTCAGCTCCCCCGTAAAGAATTTCATACGCTTTATAATACCATAAAACACGCCCGAAATCAAGACGCGCCGTCCACATTGCCCCGCACTTCACGCAAAAATAAAGGTTGCGGAGGCCCCGCGGACGGCGCTTTTATGGATTTGCTCTGCTTACCAGTCGCTGCTCCAGTCGGTGTCGCCGGAATCCCAGCTGCTGTAATCGGTATCCCAGCTGCTGTCCGATGAGGAGTCCTTCTCGTGATAATACTGCGTATCGGAAAAATCCTCCACGCCGTAATAGTCGTTGTAGGAATCGCCCTGATAGTATTCGGACGCATCGCCGCTGAGCGCCTCGTCCACCGAATCGGCCAGCATCCAGCCGTCCATATCGTAATAGTACCAGTCGCTGTCCTGATAATAGTAGTAATCGTCGTTATAGAGATAATAGCCCCGCCTGGGATTGCGCATATAGAGGAAGAACGCGATGACCGCGACTGCAATCAGCAGCACCGCAATCCAGCAGGCCTGCCGGCGCTGACGCTGCGCCGCCATCGGCGTGCGCTGCGCAGCGCTCATCTCACGGCGCAGCTCTACCTCGCTCTTCAGCTTCTGATACAGCTCGTTGACCGCATACGCCTCGTCCGGCCCCTCATAGCGCACCGCGCGCGATCCGTCCGCCTTGTTCTTGTATACGACAAACTGACCGTCCGCATTCCTGTAGATGCCAAACGCACGCGGCTCGCGGAAATCCTCGCCGATGAAGAAGCGCATTCTCTCGAGCGGCATGTTCTTCGAACGGCAGAATGCCTTCAGCTCCTCGATTGTCTTGGGCACGCCGGCCTGAGCCGCCCGCGCGTTGGACGCGCCGCAATACGAGCATTTGGCTTCCGTTTCGGGATAAAAGCCGCCGCAGTATTCGCATTTGATGTTCATGCTCGTCCTCACCTTATCTCACATTTCAGCGGATGTGCGCCCCGCGCCCCTCAATGGCCGCCCTGCGATTTGAGCTTGAAATCGCTCTCCTTCAGGCCGTCGGCCGCCATCATGTTTTCCAGCACCTCGATGTCGGAATTGATGTCGATCGCCTGCGTCGAGAAGAGCTGATCCAGCTGCTTTTCAAAGCCTTTGATCAGCGTGTCCATGATCTGGCTGATCTGCTGCTTCGAGGCGGTGATGTTGTCGCCCTCGATGCCCTGCTCCTCCAGCAGCGCGTAGGAATCGAGCAGCTTGAGCGTCGTGGGCAGATAATAGTTCATAAACTTGCGGATCTCGCCCAGCTTTTCCGGACGCTTGCGCACAATTTCGAATATATGCGAGGTAATGCCCTCGATGCGGTCTATCTTCGCCGAAATCTCCGCGTCGGCAATGCGGTCGTTCAGGCTGCGGATTTCGCTTAAATAGCGGCCGAACTGATCGTCCTCGCCCTTGGCGGTTTTCGCGTTCGCCGCGCCGGTCTGCGCCGCCGTTTTCTGCTCGGGCGCGGGCCGCTGCGCTTCAGGCTCGGGCGCGCTTTCCGGCTCGGGATCGGCATAGATCACGGCCTTGCCGCGCTTGATGTTGTCGGTGTGGATGTGAATATCCACGCGGTGCTTCTTCGGCGCGCTCCAGGACATATCGTCCATGCCGTCCAGCACGATGCAGCCGCGATTGTGGTCGATATAAGTCGTCAGGCCGAAATAGCCCTGATCGATCATCGCCTGAAGCTCCTTTTCAACCGTGTCGATGCTCTCGTTGCAGCGCGCGGCCATCTCGGCCAGCGCCACCGGCGAGCGCCCGCCGATGACAGAGAGATACTTGCGGAAGCGCTGCTCGCGCTTGCGGCTCTTCTCGCCCCATACGGTCAGACCCAGGCCGCACGCAAGCACCAGCGCGCCCCAGCCGCCGATGTCCAGCGCCATATACACCAGCGAGCAGAGCATCGTGGTTACGCCCATGTTGCGCATTTTCCGCGCCGCGTTCCGACCGCGCCCTAAGCCCTTGAGCTTCTTCAGGAGCATAATCAGGCCGATGGGCGGAAAAATCGCCAGCATAACGGTCGTGCCGATCATGCTCTTGTCAAATTCAAAGTTCATATCCCATTCTCTGCTCACTGCTCAGCCAATCCTTTCAGCAACGTTTAACCGCCGCGCCGCGCTGCGTTCACATTCTAATCCGCGTAAAACCGCGCCGCACAGACCTCTTATTGTCCATTATAGCATATTCCCGTCA
>SFOF01000208.1 GCA_004552515.1 Clostridiales bacterium | reverse complement strand
CCAGGACGGCGCTAAGGACGCTTTCGCCCGCTCCCTCGCCCTCGAGGACAACGCCTGGGCGCACGACGCGCTGGCCGACGTGGCCGAGCTGGAAAACCGTAAGGCGGAGGCGCTCACGGAACGTCGCAAGGCGCTCGCCCTGCGCCCGGAGGAACGCGCGCTGTTCCTCAAGTACGGCAACGCCGCGCTGGAAGCCGGACTGTATCAGGAGCTGTACGACGCGATCTGCCGCCTGACGGTCATCCGCGACGTGCCGCGCGTCAAGGCGCTGGAGGTGTCCGCGCTGACCGGCCTTGAGCGCTACGACGAGGCCCGCGCCATCCTGCTCGCGCCGCTGATCGTGCCCGATGTGCGCGAGGGCGAGCTGTCCATGGGCCAGCTGTGGGAGCAGCTCCACATGAAGGAGCATAATATCACGCTCGAAGAAGCCCGCGAGAAGTATCCGCTGCCCTACGCGCTCGATTTCAGGATGCACTGATTTCTTATCCGCGCGCCGTTTCAAATGGGAGCGGCGCGCGCGAAAAGCAGAGCGTCCATCTGCGGCAAAAGCGCGTCAAAGCCCGAAACGCGCTTCAGCACGCGTCGCAAAAAGGAAAGCAAGAGCCAATAACTCTTTGCGGCGCTGTCAGGGAAGGCATGAGCATGAAGCGCGCCGTGCGCGGCCTTGACCGGCTTTCAGTCAACCGCGCTTTGTATGCCGTGTTCGCGCCGCGTCCCGCCCGATTCCGCTGAAGCCGCTTTTCGGCGGGAATTGGAAATACTTTCGGGATTTCAGTCCTGTTTCGAGCCTGAAGGCTGCATCGACGTTGCTGAATGACACTCGCCTGAAGCCTTGACGAAGCGTATTCGGCCCAGGCAACGACAGCCCGGCGCCGCCGAAAAAGCTGTGGATAACCCGCCGTTTTTTCGCTTTATAAAAATCACCCTCCGCATGAAATGCGCCCGGCTGGTTACACTTTGTGCGGAGGTGTTTTTTGTGACGCATAATCCCTTTGACAAGCCCGGCGCGGACGTATATCCCGCTCATCCAACGCGCACGCCGAGCCGCGCCGACCGCATGACAATGGCCGTCGAGGACGGCGCGGAGCCTCTGCCTGCGTCGCGCCATATGCAGACGCATTTCGACGCGCGGCCCTCGATCACGCAGACGCTCGCCGTGCGCGCGGGCGACGCATGATACTCGGCCGTTAACCGAGGTGTTGTCGGTTTGCTCCCCACCTGAGAAGCTGACCTGCAACCGCCGCTGATCGCTGCGGAAACAGGCATAATCCTCCGGCGACCGGCCGTTACCACCGTGTGGCTGAAGCTCCGCGCCCGCCGCATCCCCCTTCTGGACAACGCCCGCCAAACGGCGTTACGATACCCCCGCAAACCCACAAATTTGGAGGAAACACCGATGAAAACAACCCTGTCCGGAGATTGGAAGCTCTATTATCACCCCGAGGACGGCGCTATGCCTCAGACGCCCGCCGCCATGAAGCTGGCCGCCTGGCCGTCGATCGACGCGAAGGTGCCCGGCAACGTCGAGCTTGATCTGGTGCGCGCCGGCATTGAGGACGATCCCTTTTACGCCGAGAACATCTATAACTTCCGCAAATACGAGTTCTACCAGTGGTGGTTCGAGCGCACGTTCATCGCGCCGGAGGAAATGTATGGCCGCAAATGCGTGCTGCGCTTCGGCGGGATCGACACCTACGCCGACGTGTTCCTCAACGAAAAGCTGATCGGCTCCTGCGACGATATGTTCATCGAGCAGGAATTCGACGTGACGAACGCGCTCAACTACGGCGGCGAGAACACGCTGACCGTGCGCATACGCTCCGCCATAAACGCCGTGCGCGATAAGGACTACCCCGTCATGCTCAGCGGCAACGACGGCTGCACCGAGTACGCGCTCATCCGCAAGGCCCCCTCGATGTTCGGCTGGGACATCATGCCCCGCCTGCTCTCTGCAGGGCTGTGGCGCGACGTGACGCTCGAGGCGCTGCCCGACGAGCGCTTCACGCAGGTGTATATCGCCACGCATCACATCGACGCGGACGGCAAGGCGCATCTGACTCTCGCCTTCCGCTTCCACACCGACGACGTGTACATGGAAGACTTCCGCATCCGCGTGCACGGCGAGTGCGGCGACAGCGTTTTCGATAAGGAAATGCCTGCGCTGTTTACCGCATGCAGCATGAACATCGACGTGCCGAACGCAAAGCTGTGGTGGCCGCGCCATTACGGCGAGCAGGCGCTCTACAGCGTCACCGTTCAGCTCGTCCACAACGGCCATGTCGCCGACGAGTACAACACGCGCGTCGGTATCCGCACGCTGAACGTCGTCACAAAGTGGGCGGCGAACGACGAGGGCGAGTTCCGCATCGAGTGCAACGGCGTGAAGATACTCGCCAAGGGCAGCAACTGGGTGCCTATGGACGCGATGCACAGCCGCGACGCCTCCCGCGTGAAGGCCGCGCTCGATCTGTTCTATGACGCGGGCTGCAACATCGTGCGCTGCTGGGGCGGCAATGTGTATGAGGATCACCCCTTCTTCAATCTGTGCGACGAATACGGCATTATGGTCTGGCAGGACTTTGCCATGGCCTGCTCCACCTATCCGCCCACGCCCGAGTTCGAGGCGGCCATCGAGAAGGAAGCAACCGCCGTCGTGCGCAAGCTGCGCAACCATGCCTGCATACTGCTCTGGGCGGGCGACAACGAGGTGGATGAGGCCCTGTACAGCCGATTCCCCATTGAGGCCAATCGCTACAACGCCATCACCCGCGATGTGCTGCCCCGCGTGGTGCGCGTGAACGATCCCTTCCGGCTCTATCTGCCCTCCTCGCCCTACATTCCCGAGGGCATCGCCCGCTACGACGTGCCCGAGCAGCACAACTGGGGCGCGCGCGCCTACTTCAAGGACGATTTCTACAAGCACTCCACCGCGCATTTCATCAGCGAATGCGGCTATCACGGCTGCCCCGCGCCGTCCTCGCTCAAAAAGTTCATCCCCGAGGACAAGCTCTATCCGCGCACGACAAACAGCGTGTGGATCACGCATGACACCGACTATCTGCCCGCCGGCGAGCGCGGCTACAACCGCATCATGCTCATGACCGATCAGGTGGAAATCTTCTTCGGCGAGGTGCCCGAGGATCTGACGCTGTACAGCCATCTGTCGCAGATCGTGCAGGCCGAGGCCAAGAAGTTCTTCATCGAGCGCGCCCGCATGAAGAAGTGGCGGCGCACCGGCATCATCTGGTGGAACATGATCGACGGCTGGCCGCAGATTTCCGACGCCGTGGTCGACTATTACTACACCAAAAAGCTGGCCTACAACTACATAAAGCGTGTTCAGAAGCCCATCTGCCTGATGATGGACGAGCTGGACGGCTGGAACCACAGCGTTGTGCTGGGCAATGACAGCTGCCTGACGAAGAACGTCAGCTGGCGCGTCGAGGACGGCGACACCGGCGAGATTCTGCTCTCCGGCGAGACGCTCTCCCCCGCCAATGAAAACGTCACTGTTGGCAGTCTGCGCGTGCTTTCCGGCGAGCAGAAGCTGTTCATTCTGCGCTGGACGATCGACGGCGTGGAGCACGCCAACCACTTCCTGAGCGGCTTCCCGCACTTCGATAAGGACAAGGTGCTGCACTATGTGGACGTCATTCAGGCGCTGCCCGAGCCGTTCGGCTGGGAGGACTGACGAAGGAAGGATATACGCATGACTGATCTCAGGGATACGACGTTTGAGCAGGTGGCCGGCCTGCTGATCGACTGCTTCAAAGCGGGCGGCAAGCTGCTGTTGTGCGGCAACGGCGGCTCGAGCGCTGACTGCGCGCACATCACCGGCGAGCTGGTGAAGGGCTTCTGCAAAAAGCGGCCGCTGCCCGAGGCGCTGCAAAAGGCCATCGGCACGGACAGGCTGCAACTGGGACTGCCCGCCATCGACCTGACCGCCAACTGCGCGCTGATTTCGGCGGTCAATAACGATCTGGGCGGCGAGCTGGTCTACGCGCAGCAGGTCATGGCCTACGGCCGTCCCGGCGACGTGCTGATCGGCATTTCGACCTCCGGCAACGCGAAAAACGTCGCCATGGCTGTGAAGGCGGCCAAAGCGCTGGGGCTGACCACCGTCGGCATGACCGGCTGCGGCGGCG
>SFOF01000207.1 GCA_004552515.1 Clostridiales bacterium | reverse complement strand
AAAATCCGCCGCGCCGTGCGATATGTAACACTTCTTTTTCAAATTGGGCGCTCGATCGGGCTGTTTTGCGCGCGGATGTATGTTATAATAAGAATTAAATTGGGAAACAGGGGAGGAGATCATCATGAACGGGACGGCCAAGGCCCGCTGGGCGCGCGCCGCGTCCTGGGTGCTGGCGGCGGCGGTGCTGCTGTTCGCGGCGCTTTTGATCGGGCAGTGCGCGTCGATCTATCGCGCCGGAACGTCGGCCGGCAATCTGACGGACGCGGGCGTTCGGATCCACGATATATACAGCCGCGAGATCGTCGCGGAGCGCTTCGGGCGCATCGCGTGGTCGTTCTGGCTGCTCATTGCGTCTCTCATCGCGGCGCTGATTCTGCACAGGCCTGAAAGGGAAGCGCTGACCGCGCCGGTCGGCTATCAGCTGGCCATGCGCTTAAAGCGCGTCGGGAAGACGCCCGCCATGCGCGCCGAGGAGGTCAAGCGCGGAATCGTCACGGCGCTCATGGGGCTGGGCTGCCTGTTCTGCGCGGCGATGACCATGCGCGCGCTGCGTGCGCCCGGGCGGTTCGCCTCGACCGATCTGGAGATGGTCGTGCCGAAGCTGGTGGGCGACGTGCTGCCCTTTACGGCGCTGGCGATCGCCTTTCTGATGGCCGGCGCGCAGCTGCGCCACGTCAGCCTGAAGAGGGAAATCGAGCTGTCGAAGGACGCGCCGAAGCAGGACGCGGAGCCGGTGAAGCCCGCAAAGTCCGCTGTCAGGAACATTGCGCGCGTTGTGCTGCTTGCCGCGGCGGCTGCGCTGATCGTTGCGGGGATTTGCAACGGCGGTATGTTCGACGTGCTGGTGAAAGCAATCAATATTTGTACGGAGTGTATTGGCCTTGGCTAAGAAGATAAGCGCATGGTGGAGCGCGCATAAGCCCACCAGGCGGCGGCTGATTCAGGTTTACGCCGCGCTGCTCTACAACGCCCATGTGAAGGGCTTCATCAAGGGCGACATTTATACCGGGCCGATCAAGAACGTCTGCGTGCCCGGCTTCAACTGCTATTCCTGCCCCGGCGCGATCGGCGCGTGTCCTCTGGGCGCGCTGCAAAACGCGCTGGCCTCGTCCAACAACCGCGCGCCGTGGTACATTCTGGGCATACTCATGCTGCTGGGCGTGACCCTCGGGCGCACGATCTGCGGATGGCTCTGCCCGCTTGGGCTGATTCAGGAGCTGCTTCATAAGATCCCCACGCCCAAGCTGAAAAAGAGCCGCTTTACGCGCGCGCTTTCGTGGCTCAAGTACGTCATACTGGCGGTGTTCGTCATCGCCATTCCGCTGGCCTATGCGCCGCAGAGCTTCCCCGTGCCCGGCTTCTGCAAGTATATCTGTCCGGCGGGGACGTTCGAGGGCGCGATGGGGCTGCTCGCCAATCCGGTCAACGCGCCGAAGTTTTCGATGCTGAATATCCTCTTCACGCGCAAGTTCATCATTATGGTGGCGATATTCACGGCGTGCGTGTTCGTCTATCGCGCGTTCTGCCGCTTTATCTGTCCGCTGGGCGCGATTTACGGGCTGTTCTCAAGGCTGTCGCTGCTGGGCGTGAAGGTCGAGGCGGAAAAGTGCACGCACTGCGGCCGCTGCGTCGCGCATTGCAGGATGGATGTGCGCCATGTGGGCGATCATGAGTGCATCCACTGCGGCGCGTGCGTCGGCGTCTGCCCCACGAAGGCCATTTCGATGAAGGCGGGCAGGATTACGCTCATGGCCAACGAGGGCGAAAAGGAAAACGAAAAGCCGAAGCGCGCGCGCCGGGCCGTCGCTTGGACGCTGGCCGTCGCGCTGCTGCTGGGCGTGGGGTATTATGTCAACCGCGATGCGAATAGGAGCGCGGAAACGCCGGTTATCGAGAATACGCCCGAGCCGGACGACGGTACGCCGGTGGGCTATGAGGTCGGCCAGCGCTGCCCCGATTTCACTGTGCCGCTCTACGACGCGGACGGCGCTCAGTTTACGCTCGGCGAAAAGCGCGGCAGGATCGCCGTGATCAACTTCTGGGCGACGTGGTGTACGCCCTGCGTGGCGGAGCTGCCGCATTTCGAGAAGCTGCACGCCGAGTATCCCGACGTGGAGATCGTTGCGATTCATTCGTCGCTGGTGACCGACGACGTGCAGGCGTTCCTCGACAAGAAGGGCTTTGATCTGCCCTTCGCGCTGGACGCGGACGGCAGCGTCATCAAGGCGCTGGGCGGCTCGACGCAGCTGCCCATGACGGTGATCGTCGATCAAAGCGGCAAAATCATCTACAATAAGGTCGGCTCTGTGACCTATGAGTTGCTGGAAAGCCTGATTAAAGAGCTGATGTAACAATTTGTCAATCCGGCCGAGGGGGGCGGGCGCTTCTCTCAGGCCGGATTTTTTACAAGGGCGGATATTTAACGCGCGCGCTCGTTGCGGAGTTCACAATGCGGGCGTATAATGAACAGAAATACAGTCAGACAAATCATATTGCGCCCGGAAGGCGCTGCGAACCGCGCACAAACTGAAGGATCGTAAACGCAATCATTCAAAAAGCGCGGCAATGAAAGGAAGGACGAACCATGGCGTTTGAGCTGCCCGTCTATTGTGAGCCGAATTTTGAGGAGGAGCGCTTCAAAAACGCGCCAGACGCGCGCGTCGAGAGCGCGCCCATGGACGGCGTCGCGCCCGACGGCTATCACAGCACGTCGATGTATCCCGAGTATTTCAAGCTGAACGGCGCGTGGCGTCTGGCGGAGGAGAGCCGCATGGATTCCAGCGTGGTCGTGCGGGAGAACGGCCGGCTGGACGTTGTGGAAAACCGCAACCTGAAGGCGGGCGACCGCGTGATCCTCGGCCGCAGCGAAAACGGCGAGGAGGGCATATTCGTCCACGCGCACGGCTTTGACAAGCCCGGCGAGGCGCGCGATCAGTTCGCGTTCCGGCAGGGCCGCAGCCGCGAGACGGCCTACGCCAAGGATTACGACCGGCTCACGTCGCTATTGCGCTATGAAAAGGAGCACGGCAACATCCTCTGGGTGATGGGGCCGGCATTCGCGTTCGATTACGACGCGCGCCGCGCCATGCAGGCTCTGATCGAGAACGGCTACTGTCACGGTCTGCTGGCGGGCAACGCGCTGGCCACGCATGATCTGGAGGGCGCGTATCTGCACACGGCGCTGGGGCAGGACATCTACACGCAGAAATCACAGCCCAACGGGCATTACAATCATCTGGACGTGATCAATCGCGTGCGCAGGAGCGGCTCGATCAAACAGTTCATCGAGGACTGCCGCATTGACAACGGCATCATGTACAGTCTGGTCAAAAATGACGTGCCGTTCGTGCTGACCGGCTCCATTCGCGACGACGGCCCACTGCCCGAGGTCATCGGCGATGCGTATCAGGGGCAGGGCGCGATGCGTGGCCTGATTAAAAAGTGTACCACGATCATCTGCCTGGCCACCATGCTGCACACCATCGCCGCAGGCAACATGACCCCCAGCTACCGTGTTCTTGCGGACGGCACGGTGCGGCCTGTGTATCTCTACGCCGTGGACGCGGACGAATTCGTCGTCAACAAGCTGCTCGACCGCGGCAGCCTTTCGGCGACCACGATCGTCACCAACGTGCAGGATTTCATCACGCTCGTCTCGCGCGGGCTGGGCGTTATGGCGTAAAAAAGCTGAAAATGCAGCATCCCGCTCGGGCTTTTCACGGCTCGGGCGGGATGCGCTCTGTTTTGGTGCTTAGCCGCTTTTCTTTCTGCGCACAGTGGGGGCGGTGGCTCGATGGCTCAAATCCAGCAGCATTTCCAGCTTTTCGTTCGGAATGGAGCCGTCCAGCGCGGCGCTGATCCAGCGGCTCTTGCTCATGTGATACGCGGGGTAAAAACCCTCTTCCAACAGCAGAGAACCCGTCAAAATGGGGTCGCATTTCAGGTTCACGACGTCCATCCGCCCGTCGTCCTGCAGTCCAAGCCTGCATTTGGGCACATCCATTATCACGGCGAACCATTTTCGATTGCCGCTGTGGCGAAACACTTCGTGATCGGGAGCGCGCCCTGCGCGACCTTCATGCAGAATGCCATACACGTGGGGCTGCCGCATTCCTTACAGTTCTTCTTGGGAGATAATTTGAAAATGTCAAGACCTTTAACTGCCATAGTA
>SFOF01000023.1 GCA_004552515.1 Clostridiales bacterium | reverse complement strand
TGGACGAATCCGAAGACCCCCGGCAACCCCGCCTTCCTCCTGCACGTCAAGGATGTTTACGCCGACCTGACGATTACGAAGAGAGGCGCGAATGAGACCGCTGATCCCGGCCAGAGCTTCCTCTTCACGGTGACCGGCCCCGACAATTACAGCACTGAGGTCATCATCGTGGGCAATGACTCCGTGACGCTCAAGAACCTGAAGATCGGCACTTATACCGTGACCGAGAATACCGGCTGGTCTTGGCGCTATACGCCCGATAAGGAGAGCAAGGAGATCACGCTGAAGGCTAACGAAAAGAACGAGGTTACGATCAACAACACGCGCGATAAAGACCAGTGGCTTGACGGCAATGTAAGCACCGACAACAAGTTCACGGGCGCGGCTGCGACAACTGACTGACGGGAGGTGAGCGAGGATGAAGCGTATCAATAAGAAGGTTATCCTGCTGGCGGTCAGCCTGGTGCTGATTCTGTCCGCGGCCATTGGCGGCACCGTCGCTTATCTGATCGATCAGACCGGTTCGATCACGAACACGTTCACCCCGGCCAAGGTTACGCCGGAAGTCACAGAGGATTTTGACAAAAAAGTCAAGAACAATGTCCAGATCACGAACACCGGTGATATTCCCGCCTACATCCGCGTGAAGGTTGTTGTGACGTGGAAAGACAAGGAGGACAATGTTTACGGCGCGGCTCCTGCGCTGGGCACGGACTACACTTGGACGATGCCTGAGAACAGCAAGTGGTTTCTGAAGGGCGGCTTTTACTACTATTCCGAGCCGGTTGCAGCGAAAGGAACGACGGGCGTTCTGTTTACGGCTTGCCAGCCGGTTGCAGACAGAGCTCCCGAGGGCTACAGCCTGTCCGTCGACATTCACGCTCAGGCGATTCAGGCAGAGCCGACAACGGCTGTGACTTCCGCGTGGGGCGTGCAGGTTGACGCGAACGGCAATCTCACTTCCGGCAATTAAGGAGGCGTTCATATGAAACAGTTCATGAAAGTATGCGGCGCGCTCCTGCTGGCGCTCGTCCTGCTGACCGGCGCGGCGCTGGCCGACGACGCCGCCGTGCGCTATGAGGGCGGCGCGGAGAAGTTCGTGTTCCTGCCCGGCAGCAGCTATTCGGACAGCGACCTGTTCGCCAACTTCAAGAACGTGCTGCCCGGCGACGTGATCGATCAGAAGATCACCGTGAGCAACAATACCGGCAAGCAGGTTCGCCTCTATATGCGCGCCGAGCCGGTCTCCGACGCGGACAAGGACTTCCTCGATCAGCTGAGCCTGACCGTCAAGTCCGGCGATTCGGCCATCTTTGAGGGCACCGCCGGCGAGCAGGACGGCCTCGCCAAGAACACCCTGCTGGGCACGTTCAAGAAGGACGGCTCGGTCGAGCTGACCGCGACGCTCACCGTGCCCGCCGAGCTGGACAACGCCTACATGGGCCGCGAGGGCAGAGTGCCGTGGACGTTCCTCGTCGAGGAAATCCCCGTGGACGATACCCCGCAGACCGGCGACTGGTTCAGCCTGCCGATCTGGCTTGCGCTGGCCGCCGCCGCCGCGATTGCGCTGGCCGTCGCGATTGTGAAAAATCGCCGCGCCCGCAAGGCCTGACAGCATTTACCGGGAGGGCAGCTCGCCTTCCCGGATTTTTTTGAGGTGAACCATGCGCAGAAACCGAACCCGATGGCTGATCGCCGCGCTGATGATCGCGCTGGCCGTCATCGCCGCCGTTATCGTCTATAAAACGAGAGAATACGCCGCCGGAAACGCCTTTTACGATTCCCTGCGCGGCATGAGGTGACCATGAAACGCTGCTTTGCCCTGCTTCTGGCGCTGCTTCTTGCCGCGCTGCCCGCCCTCGCCGACGAACAGCTCGACGCGGACAGACAGCTCGTCGAGGCGCTCTTCGCCGCCGCCGCCGGGACGACCGCCGACGCGGAAAAAACCGCGCGCGCCGGTATGACCGACGAGGAGACTGCCGCGCGCACTCAGGCGCTGGCCGACTATCGCCGCCTGAGCGAAATCTGGCTGACCGCCGTCCTTGCGCCCGATCCCGAACCCGATGCGACCCCCGCGCCCACCGCGACGCCTGCCCCCGAGGAAACGCCCGTTCCCACGCTCGACGAGGCGTTTGAAGCGCTCTCGGAACACGAAATTGGCCGCGCCTATCTGAGCCTGCTCTCTGCGCAGGACGCAGCGGGCTGCCTTGAAGAGACGCGCGCCGCGGTGAACCGATGGCTTGATACGATCGACGCGGATGCGCTTTCCGAGATGAACGCCGACTACGCCTGCTGGCTCTATGCGCCCGATACGCCGATCGACTATCCCGTCGTCCATGGCGGGGACAACGATTACTATCTGCATCGCCTGTTCAACGGTGAGCATAACGCCTGCGGCACGCTGTTCATCGATTATCGCAATCTCGGCGATTTTCAGGACCCCAACACGCTGCTCTACGGCCACCATATGCGCAACGGCAGCATGTTCAAGGCGATCACCTACTATGCCGATCAGGCGTATTTCGACAGCCACCCGTTCATGCTGATCGTTACGCCCGAAAAGCGCTATCTGCTCGAGCTGTTCGCGGGCTACACCACGTCTAAAAGCGATCACTGCTATGACATCGCCATCAGTGACGAAAGCGACATGGCCGCGTTTGTCGAGGAGGCGCTCGGCAAGTCGAACTTCACGGCGGATGTGGAAATCAAGGGCGGCGATCGTCTGGTCACGCTGTCCACCTGCGCCTATGCGTTTGAGAACGCGCGCTATATCGCCATTGGCCGATTGAATGAACTGAAGGCTCTGGCCGTCCCCGCTGAAGAGTAAAGAACATCGCCCGCCCGACGAACGAACGCCGGACGGGCGATGCTTTTTTATTACGAGCCGGTGCTTCGATAGTGCCTTACGCCGAAGCGCCAGAGCAGCAGCGTGAGCGCGAAGAACGCGCCGCAGACCGGCAGCGCCAGACAGCCCATCCAGCCCGGCTCGCCCCAGCCGCAGATCGTCGAGGCGGGATAATAGGCGAACATGAACAGCGGAAAGATGAATGTAAACGTGCGCCGAAGTCCCTGCGGCAGGTATTTCGGCGGCGCTTTGGCCACCTGATAGCTGCCGTTGGTGAATATGTTCAGCTCAATCGGCGATATGGTGAAAAACGAGATCACCGAATTGATGATGAACAGCCCCACATAGGTCATCACGCCGCCGGCCAGCGCGCCCAGCAGCACGAGCAGCCTGGGCAGCGTCATGCGCACCGACTGCGCGGCGAGCGTCAGCATGACCAGAATCAGCCCGCCGCTCACACGGCTCAGCCGCGTAATGCTAAAGCTCAGCGTGAGCGACTGAAGGAAGGTTGAGCGCGGCCTGAGCAGAACGCGGTCGAACGCGCCGTCCCGAATGGAATGGGGGAACATATCGAATCCGCGCCCCAGCAGCTCTGACAGGCCGAAGCTCAACAGCGCCATGCCGTAAATCAGCAATATCCGCGCCGCCGTCCATTCGCCCACCGCGCCGAAGCGATCGAGCATGAGCAGCGCGTCCAGCGGATCGGTGATCACATAGATCAGCGAGGGCAGCGGCAGCAGCAGCCAGCCCTTATACTGCATCTGGCCGGCCATAATAATGCGCATATAGCCGAAATACAGGCCGAGCGGGGATTGCGAAAAGCGTCTCTTCATATCGGTCAGCCTCCCTGCACGATCAGCCGCTTCAGATTGCGCCCGATCCAGAAGCGTCCCAGCAGCACGATGAGCGCGCCCCAGACGGCCTGCGTCATCAGCACGCGCGGCAGCTCGGACAGCGCCGCCGAGCCGACCATGAAGCGCAGCGGCAGATCCATCAGCCCCGCGAACGGCTGCATGGCAAGGAAGCGCTGCATGGAATCCGGCCAGAGCTGGAGCGGCAGGATCGATCCGGCCAGCACCTGCACCACCAGCAGAAACATATTGGCCGGCGCGTGACCGACGCGCACGTCCATGCACATCGCGTAGCTCAGACAGGTCACCGCGCAGGAGAAGAGCACGCCGGTTGTCAAAGTGAAAAGTCCCGCCAGAAAGGACAGCGGCGCGGTGGTCAGGCGCAGGCCCAGCTCACCGGGCGTGATCAGCGCGGCCAGCAGCAGCGGCGCAAACGCCGTGATAAACGGCGCGATCCGGGCGGACAGCTCGCTGAAGTACCAGTGCCCGTAGAGATCGAGCGGCCGCACCAGATCATAGGCGACCTCGCCCTTGCAGATGCGGCTCCATACGTCCATGTTCATGCCGATGCCGGGCAGCAGCGTGAACGCGATTTCCTTGAGCCAGATAAAGGCGATCGCCTGCCGGAGCGTCAGGCTGGCCGTGCCCGAGCCGAAGCGATAGAACATCGCGATGATCGCCGTGTGAACGTAGGCCCAGAATATGCTGGTGACGACCTGGCTCCAGAACGCGGCGCGGTATTGTAGCCTGCTCAGGAACTGCTGGCGGAAGAGGGCGATATAGGCTTTCATGGGCGCGCCTCCTTACGTCGTCATGCCCATGCGGGCGTACATTTCGGCCACGAGATGATCGATATCCGGCGCCTCCACGGTGAGATCGGCCAGCGGACAGGCGGCGGCGAGCCGCGCGATCATCTGCTCGGCGGGCGTCTTTTCAGGGAGGAAGGTGATCAGCGCGTCGCGGCCGTTGAGCGTCACCGACTGCGCGCCGATCAGATCGAGCTGCGCGCGATCCTCGGCCAGCCGCGCGCGGATGATGCGGTGCGGCGCGTATCGGGCGCGCAGTGCGTCCATGCCGCCGGAGAACAGCAGCCGCCCCTTGCCGATGACCATCACGCGGCGGCACAGCGCCTCCACATCGTCCATGTCGTGCGTCGTGAGCAGCATGGTCACGTCCTCGCGGCGGTTGAGATCGATCAGGAAGTCGCGCAGCGCCAGCTTGGTCACCGCGTCCAGCCCGATGGTCGGCTCGTCGAGGAAGAGAATCCGCGGGCCGTGCAGCAGCGCGCCGATGAACTCGCACTTCATGCGCTGGCCGAGACTGAGCTGGCGCACCGGCGTGTTCAGGAGCGAGGTTGCGTCCAAGAGCGCCGTGAGATCGTCCAGCCGCCGCCGGTAATCGGTCGGGGAGACGCGGTAAATGTCGCGCAGCAGCTCGAACGAATCGATCACCGGCGTATCCCACCACAGCTGGCTGCGTTGGCCGAATACCACGCCGATGGACGCGACGTGCCGCACGCGCTCCCTCCAGGGCACGCGGCCCATGACGGATACGCGGCCCGAGTCGGGCGTGAGTATGCCGCTCATCATCTTGATGGTGGTGGATTTGCCCGCGCCGTTGGGGCCGATATAGCCCACCAGCTCGCCCTCGTCCACCGTGAAGGACACATTGTCCACCGCGCGGATGGTCTGCGTGTCCCGCGTGAAGGCCCCGCGCACTGCGCCGAGCCATCCTTTCTGCCGTTTGCGCAAGGTAAAGCTCTTGCACACCTGCTCCAGTTCGATCTGACTCATGATGCTTCCTCCTTGATCGGGTCGTTGAGTGTCAGTCGCCCTTTAAGTATAGGAGAAAGCAGGCGAAAAGGCAAAGCGCGGCGCGATGCGCGCTCATCCTCGCGCCGGTTGGAAAAGAGGGACGCGGGAAAATGCTCTTTTTTTCTTCGAAATGCTTGACAAATCGCAGCTTTGGCCGTATACTATATTTAATCTTAGGGGAACCCCTATAGGGGCTTTGGTTACTAGCGCCTAAAATCGGTTTTTTTCCGCTTCGAATGAATTCGGAGCGGTTTTTTTATGCAGTCCTGGCCGCGATTGACCGCGCGCTGAAGGCTGTGGTATAATCTATCTGAGTACATATTTCGGGGCGAAAGCCCTTTGTATATGCCTTTTAATCTCTTCTCACAGACTGAAAAATCAAACGACGCGGAGGATGAACGTCATGCAGTGGACAAGCGAACAGCGGGAGGCCATTGAGGCGCGGCACACCAATCTGCTCCTGGCCGCCGCCGCCGGATCGGGCAAGACCACGGTGCTGGTCGAGCGCGTGCTGCGTTTGATCGACGAGGGCGCGGACATCGGCAATATGCTGATCGTCACCTTCACGCGCGCCGCCGCCGCCGATATGCGCGCCTCGCTCATCAAGGCGCTGACCCGCGCCTCGGCGCAGGACGTTCGCTTCCGCGCGCAGGCCGAGGCGGCGGAATACGCGGGCATCAGCACGATCCACTCCTTCTGCATCGACGTGCTGCGCGAATATTTCCAGCGCGCCGACGTGGATCCGGCCTTCCGCGTGGCCGACAGCGCCGAGGCCGCCATACTGCGCGACAAGGCGCTCGACGCGGCCATGAACGCCGTCTATGCCGCGGAGAACGGCGATCTGCGCGCGCTGGCCGAAAACCGCACGCCCGAGCAGGTGCGCGATCTCGCGCTCAGGCTGTACGCCTTTCTGGCCGATCGCCCCGATCCCGAGGGCTGGCTGAACGCGGCGATCGGCCGGCTCGAGCGCGGCGAGGACATCTGGTCGCCGATTCTGCTGGAGGCGGCGCGGCGCGTGCTCTCCGACGCGGCGGCGCTGGCGGAGGACGCGCTTGCGTTCTGTCAGGGCAACGATTTCCTCTTCCCGTATCTCAAGGCGGCGAAGGCCGATTGCGAGCTGGTGGACGCGCTTTTGAAAATGGACTATGAGCCGCTGCGCGCGGCGCTGGAAAAGCCGTCCTTCCTGCGGCTGGCGACGATTAAGGGCGCGGCCGACGATCCCGACGCGGCATATTACCGCAAGCTGCGCGACGAGTTCAAAAAGACCGTCTCCAGGGCGGGCGACCGGTTGCCGCTGCCGCTTGTGGACGCGATCGAGGATCTGCCCGCATCGGCGGCGGAGGTGCGCGCGCTGAGATCGATCGTCATGCGGCTGGATGAGGAATATGCGCGCCTGAAGGACGAGCGCTCGATCCTGACGTTCGGCGATCTGGAGCGGCGCACGCTTCGGGCGCTGGAGGATGAGTCCGTGGCGCGGGCGCTGCGGGAGAAGTTCACGCACATATTCATCGACGAATATCAGGACGTCTCCGACATTCAGGAGGCGATCCTGACGCGCGTCGCCCGGGAGGACAATCTGTTCTTCGTGGGCGACGTCAAGCAGAGCATCTATCGCTTCCGCAGCGCCGAGCCGACGCTGTTTCAGAGCCGCTATGAGCGCTATGGCCGCGGCGAGGGCGGCCGGCTGGTGCTGCTCAACAGCAACTTCCGCTCCCGCGCGAGCATACTGAATTTCACAAACGCCGTGTTTGCGCGCGCCATGCAGGGCGGGCCGAGCGAGATCGTCTATGACGAAAGGGCGTATCTGCGCTGCGGCGCGGCCTATCAGGGGGAGGACGCGCCGGTCGAGCTGACGCTGATCGCGCCCGGCGACGAGGACGATTCCGAACCGGCGGAGGACGGCGAGGGCGGCGAAGCGGCGCGGCTGATCCTCGACATGAAGGACGCGGAGGTCGAGGCGCTGGTCGCGGCGCGGCGCATCCGCGAGCTTCTTGGCACGCCCACCTACGATGTAAAGGCCGGCGCGTTTCGGCCGCTCAGGTACCGCGATTTCGTAATCCTGATCCGTCAGGCGCGCGATGTGGCCGCGCAGATTCTCGCCGTGCTCAAGCGCGAGGGCATACCGGCCTATGCCGACGTGTCGGGCGGCTATCTGGATGTGGTCGAGGTGCGCGTGGCTGTGGCGCTGCTCAAGCTGATCGAGAACCGGCGGCGCGACGTGGAATGGATCGCCGTGCTGCGCTCCCCCGCAATGGGGCTGAGCAGCGAGGAGCTGTCGCGGGTGCGCGTGAAGCATCCCGGCGGCGGCTACTGCGACGCTGTGGCCGAATACGCCGCGCGGGAGGACGACGAGCTGGCGCACAGGCTGCGCGCTCTGCTTGCGCGGCTGGACGAATGGCGCGCCCGTTCGCGCGTGACGCCGCTGCCCTCGTTCATATTCGACGTGCTGCGCGAATCGAATCTCTATGCCTGCGTGGGCGCGATGCCCGGCGGCGCGCAGCGGCAGGCCAATCTGGACATATTCTGCGACCGCGCGGCGGCCTATGAATCGGCGCAGACGGGCGGCCTGACCGGCTTCCTCAACCATCTGGAGCAGATGAACGCCTCCCGCGAGGACATGGGCGAGGCGCACGTTCTGGGCGAAAACGACGACGTTGTGCGCGTCATGACCGTTCACAAGAGCAAGGGGCTTGAGTTCCCCGTGGTGTTCGGGCTGATGCTGGGGCGGCCGTTCAACACGCGCTCCTCTCACGCCGAGCTGCTCATGCACCGCGAAACCGGCGTGGGGCTCAAGCACATCGACAACGGGCTGGTTTCCAAGCGCGACGTGCTGCCCCGTCTGGCCGCGGCGCAGAAGCACCTCGCCGAGGGCATGGCCGAGGAAATGCGCATACTCTACGTCCTGCTCACCCGCGCTAAGGATCGGCTGATCCTCAGCGGCAGCAGCGCGCATATGGAAAAACAGCTGCGCCGGGGGCGGCTGAGTATCCGGCGCGCGCTTTCGCCCTCGAACTGGCTGGATATTCTGCTGCCCGCCGTGATGACCATGCCGGGCGGCGAGGCGCTGGGGGCCGGCGCGGAGATCGTCGATTCGGGCGCACGAGTCAGCGTGAGCATGATCACGCGCGAGTCGCTCTCGGCGTCGGCGGGCGAGGAATCCCGCCGGGCGGACGCGCTCTTTGAAGAGGCGGCGGCCTCCGAGCCGGACGAGAAGCTGCTGGCGGCCTATCGCTGGCGCTATCCCCATGCGGGCGACGTGCTGATCCCGATGAAGCTGACGGCCTCGGGCGTAAAGCGCGAGCTGGACGGCCCGGCGCACCCGCCCGAGCTGCTTGACAGGCCGGCGTTCCTCAGCGAGGACGCGGAATCCATGACCGGCGCGGAACGCGGCACGGCGGCGCATACGGCGCTGCAAAAGCTCGATCTGGCTGCGCTCAGGGGACTTTCCGGCGACGAGCTTCACGCCGGGATCGTGCGTCAGCTCAACCATATGGTCGAGACGGGCGCGCTTACGCCGGCAATGCGCGAGGTCGTCAGGCCGCGGATGCTGGCCGCGTTCTTTACGGACGGGCCGGGCGCGCGGCTTCTGAAGGCGGACACGGCGCGCCGCGAGTGGATGTTTACGCTCAGGATGAGCGCGCGGGAAGCGCTGGATGTGGACAGCGACGAATATGTGCTGGTGCAGGGCGCGATCGACTGCTGCTTTATCGAGAACGGGCAGTGGGTGCTGCTCGACTATAAAACCGACCGCACCGACGACGAGGATGAGCTTAAGCGGCGCTATGAGCCGCAGCTGCGCCTTTATGCGCGCGCGCTGGAAACGCTGACCGGCAGGCCGGTGAAGGAAACGCTGATCTGCCTGCTGCGCGCGGGACGGACGATCGCGCTGTGAGCCGCTTTGACCGCTGGGGACGCGCCGGCGCGTTTTTCGGGCGAAGCGCGGAGCATGGACAATACTTTTTGTTTGGAGGAAACGGGCTATGATAGGAACCTCACTGCCGCTGGGCGTTCTGACGCAGAATCCGGCCTGCGAGGCGGATAAGCGGCTGCTGGACGATTACGGCGGCATAAGGGCGCTGCTGACCGCCTTCAGGGAGATGGACGTGGGCGCGGTGGAGCTGCGCAGCGTCAAGGCGCACGCGGACGCGAATATGCTGGCCGCCTGCGCGCGCGCCGTGCTGGACGCGGATCTGGCCGTGACGATACACGCCGCGCTGGACGAGCTGCCGGCCGAGGCGTTCTTTGAGAATCTGCGCCCCGCGCTCGAGCTGCTGCCCGAGGGACATCCCATTGTGCCGTTGACCGTTCACTCGATGAAGACGGGCGATGAAATGCGCGACCGCGCCGCCACCGTGCGGCTGCTCTCGGCGTGGGGACGCTTCGCTGCTCGCCGCCGTCTGCCGGTCAAACTGGCGCTCGAGAACAACCGCATCCACAGGAGCAGCCTGTCGATCGTCGATTGCGACGGCGTGATTTCCACGGTGCGCGAGGTGGGGCTTGAAAACGTGGGCGTGTGCTTTGATTTCGGGCATCTGTATTCGAATTTCGTGAGCTATCCCGAATGTACGCCCTATCTGCCGGGCGATGATTTCCTGCGCGCGGCGATCCACACGCATATCCACGCGCTGGCGCACACGACGCACTATCCGCTGACCGCGGGGAAGCTGCCGCTTGAAGAGTATATCGGCCAGCTGAACCGCTGCGGCTATCGGGGGATATACAATCTCGAGCTGGAGTGCGGACGCTTCTGGCAGGAGGTCGATCCGCGCGAGGCGTTTGAGGGGTCTGTCGCCGCTCTCAAGGGCTGCCTGGCGCGATACGGGGAGGAATGAGCCATGACGCGTGAGGAAAATGTGAAATATCCCGTCCTGAGGCGCTATGCCGAGCGCTACGGGGAGATTTTCGGGGACATTGAAAGGGGCCTTGCCCGGACGGACGACGCCTTCTGGCTGATGGGCGCGGCCAACTATATCTTTTCGACCGGCGGCGTGCGCTGGGCGGTCGATCCGATGTTTACAACGCCGCGCGATCATTCGTCGCTGCGCGCGCTGGGCGAGGAGCGGGCGAAAAAGCTGCTCTCGACGATGCGCTTCATGCTGCTCACCCACAGCCATGCCGATCATTTCGATCCCGAGGTCATGCGGCTGTGCCCGGACGTGGAGTGGATCGTGCCCGAGCATCTCGCGGCGATGATGCCCGAGGGCTGCCGGAGGACGGTGATCGGCGAAAACGGCGTGATCGAGCGCGAGGGAATCGTCATTCGTGCCTTTCCCGGCTTTCATTACGACGCGGGCACGACCCACGGCGTGCCGGAAACCGGCTATATGGTCGAGGCGGGCGCGCATCGCATCCTCATGCCCGCCGACGTGCGCGATTACGGCAACCGTCTGCCGGACATGGGGCGCGCGACGCATCTGTTTATGCACGTCTGGCTGGGGCGCGCCAACGCGCTCAATTATCCCTGCGGCGATTATCCCGATCAGGTGGCCGAGTTTGCGCTGTCCGCGCGCCCGGAGAAGATCTATCTGACGCATCTCATGGAGGCCGCGCGCGTTCCGGAGGATCTGTGGACGTACGCCCACGCCGGGCTTGTGATGGACGCGCTTCTGGCGCGCGATCCGGCGTGCGACGTGTCGATTCCGCTGCCCGGAAAGACGCAGCGCCTGTGAGCCTCTTTCAAAAAAACGTGATGGTAACACGGGCAGACTTGACAGAGAACATACTCCGCCGCTAAAATAATTAGGTTATTGAAGCAATCTGAACAGAGTGTGTCTGGATGGGAATTTTTCAGACAGACTCTTAGCGAAGGAGTCTTTGACTTTGACTGTGAAAAGAGAAGATCTCAGAAATATAGCCATCATCGCGCACGTCGATCATGGCAAGACCACGCTGGTGGACGAAATGCTCAAGCAGGGCGGCGTTTTCCGCGAAAATCAGCAGGTGGCCGATCGCGTGATGGACTCCAACGATCTGGAGCGCGAGCGCGGCATCACCATACTGTCCAAGAACACCGCCGTCCATTATAAGGGCGTTAAAATCAACATCGTCGACACCCCCGGCCACGCCGATTTCTCCGGCGAGGTCGAGCGCGTGCTGAAGATGGTCAACGGCGTGCTGCTGCTGGTCGATTCCTTTGAAGGCCCCATGCCGCAGACCCGCTTCGTGCTCAAAAAGGCGCTGGAGCTGAATCTTCCGGTCATCATCGTGGTCAACAAGATGGATCGCCCGGACGCGCGCTGCGCCGAGGTTGTGGACGAAACGCTGGAATTGCTGCTCGAGCTGGACGCCACCGACGAGCAGCTGGACAGCCCCATCGTGTTCGCGTCCGGCCGCGCCGGCACCTCCACGCTGGACTGGCAGCATCCCACGCCCGACCTCAGGCCGCTGTTTGACACCATTCTCGAGCACATCCCCGCTCCCGAGGGCGACGTAGACGCGCCGGCGCAGCTGCTGGTGTCCACGATCGACTATAACGACTATGTGGGCCGCATTGGCGTGGGCCGCATCGAGCGCGGCACGTTCAAGACCGGCCAGATGGCCGTGCGCTGTGTCTATGGCGAGAAGGACGTGGAGGCCCCCACGCGCCTGACCGGCCTGTTCTGCTTCGACGGCCTCAAGCGCGTGCCGGTTGAGGAGGCCAAGATGGGCGACATCGTGGCCGTGACCGGCTTTGAGGACATCATGATCGGCGACACCATCTGCGCGCCCTCCACGCCCGAGCCGCTGCCCTTCCTGAAGATTTCCGATCCGACCGTGGCCATGACCTTCTGCGTCAACGACAGCCCGTTCGCCGGTACCGAGGGACAGTACGTCACCTCCCGCCATCTGCGCGCGCGCCTGTTTAAGGAAATGCAGACCGACGTGTCGCTGCGCGTCGAGGACACCGAGAGCACCGACGCGTTCCGCGTGTCCGGCCGCGGCGAGCTGCACCTGTCCATCCTCATCGAGACGATGCGCCGCCAGGGCTATGAGTTCCAGGTGACCAAGCCGGTCGTGCTGTTCAAGGAGATCGACGGCCAGAAGTGCGAGCCTATGGAGAAGGTCGTCTGCGACGTGCCCAGCGAATACGCGGGCAGCGTCATCGACAAGCTGGGTCGCCGCCGCGGCACGCTGGTGAGCATGAGCGGCCAGGATCGCGTGCGTCTGGAGTTCCTGATTCCCTCGCGCGGCCTGTTCGGCTATCGCTCCGAGTTCATGACCGATACCCGCGGCGAGGGCGTTATGAATGCCATCTTCGACAGCTACGAGCCGTATAAGGGTGATATTCCGACCCGCGTCTGCGGCTCCCTCGTCGCCTTTGAGACCGGCGAGACCACCAGCTACGCCATGTTCGACATTCAGGAGCGCGGCCTTCTGTTCGTCTATCCGCAGACCAAGGTGTATGCGGGCATGATCGTCGGCCGCAACAGCCGCCCCGGCGACATCGACGTGAACGTCTGCAAGAAGAAGCATCTGACCTCCATCCGCAACGCCGCCGGCGCAGAGGAAGCGCTCAAGATCACCAATGTGCGTATTCCCACGCTGGAGGAGGCCATGGAATTCATCGACGAGGACGAGCTGGTTGAAATCACGCCCAAGTCCGTGCGTATGCGCAAGCGCGAGCTGAACTGCGAAAAGCGCAAGAAGGCGCTCGCCCGGCTGAAGTAAACGATATTTTCCCGGCGGACAGGGGGCTGATCTTCGGCTCTCCGTCCGCCTTTTTCACAAAATTGAGCGTGTCTCAAAAGGGGAAGGGACTCGGAGCCGGGCGGATTTTTCGGATGGGCGAGGGGCCGCCGGTTCAGCGGAACCGAATCGGGGCGTTCGGCCTGAAAGAGGACGGAAAAGACGCTGGAAATACAGTCCATTATTGAGGCGAACTCTGGATACGCCGCGCGAAAACGACAGCGAGGGACACTGATATGCACATCACCCGCCTTGAACTTCGGCAGTTCCGCAATTACGAGCAGGCCGAGCTGCGCCCCTGCGAGGGCGTGACCGTGCTCTACGGCAACAACGCGCAGGGCAAGACGGCGCTGCTCGAGGCCATCGTGCTCTGCTGCACGGGCCGCAGCCACCGCACGTCCCGCGATAAGGAGCTGATCCGCTGGGGTCAGGAGGCGGGGTGCGTGTTCGTGCAGGCCGAAAAGCGCGACGGCAGCCACGAGGTGGAGATGCTGCTCTCGAGCCTGCGCCGAAAGACCGTCAAGGTCAACGGCAGCGCGCTCCAGCGCACCGGCGAGCTGATGGGGCACGTCAACGGCGTATTGTTCGCGCCCGAGGATCTGCGCATGGTCAAGGACGGCCCCGCCGAGCGCCGCCGCTTCATCGACATGGAGCTGAGCCAGATCAAGCCCTCCTACTATTACGCGCTCCAGCACTATGCCCACGCGCTCATGCAGCGCAACAAGCTGCTGCGGGACATCGCCCTGAAGTCCTCCCTTTCCGATATGCTGGAGGACTGGGACGCGCAGCTGGCGCGCTACGGCGCGGCGATCATGAGGGAGCGGCGGGCGTTCATCGCGCTGATCAGCGATTCCGCGCACGAAAATCACCTCGAAATTTCCGGCGGGCAGGAGGATCTCAAGGCGCGCTATGTGCCCTCGCTGGACGCGCAGGACGAGCCGGCGCAGGCGCTTTTGAAGGCGCTGCGCGTCGCGCGGGATGTGGACATTCGCCGCGGCACGACCAGCGTCGGCCCGCACCGCGACGACCTGACGCTGACGCTTTCGGGCATGGATGTGCGCGTCTACGGCTCGCAGGGGCAGCAGCGCACCACGGCGCTCTCGCTCAAGCTGGCCGAGCTGGACATCATGCGCCGCGAGATCGGCGAATGGCCGGTGCTGATGCTGGACGACGTGATGAGCGAGCTGGATCCCAGGCGCCGCCGTCAGCTGCTGGGGCGGCTCAAGGGCATACAGACCATCGTCACCTGCACCGACATGAGCGACCTGGCCGAGGCGGAAATCGGCGCGGCCTGGCGCATACAGAATGGAACCATCGTCAGCGAATAAACGCCTGAACAGGGAAGGGAGATGAGCGCATGGTTTGTCCGGGCTGCGGCACGCACTTAAAGGACGGGCTGGACGTCTGTCCGGAATGCGGCACGCCGCTTGACCGCCACGCGGCGGGAGAAGAAAAGAAAGAGAGCGGCCGGAGCGAATGGGAGCACACCATGACCGTCGCCATGCGCGTGCTCGTTCACATACTGATCTGGATCTTCTCGCTGAGCATACTGGCCTTTGGGCTGTACAAGGCCTATTACTGGTATCAGGCGTATTCCGTACAGAAGCGCTATGAGGACGGCACGGTCAAAATGCCGGAGCTGGAGGTCGTCACCATGGACGACGGCCGGACGGGCCACGCCATTACGTTCTATGGCCGTGACGGCGACATGATCTACATCGAGGAGCTGGACGAGCGCTATATGGTCGTGGGCGGCAAGGCGGTGGTTCGGGTGGCCGACGCGGAGTGGTTCCAGATCGCGGGCGTTTCCGCGTCCTCGGCGCAGATTTCGCTCACCGCCGTTCAGACGACCGAAAAGGGTGAAAAGACGCTCCTGCCCATCGTCTCGTTCAACGTGGAGATGCCCGTTTCGCCGCTGACCATCATCAGCCCGACAGAGAAATACGTCACCACGATGGCCTCGGTGTACGATCTCAAGCTGAACGTGGTCTACGGCTCCACCGTGCTGGTGGACGGCGAGGACGTGACCGGCATGGTCGATCGGCAGGGCAATCTCTCGGTCAGCGTGGCGGTCTATCCGCAGGGCGAGAACCCCGTCTCGATTCTGGTGCAGACCCCCAATCACCTTGAAACGCGCGAGGATCTGGTGTTCTATCGCCAGCCGATGGACATCAACCTCGAAATCGCCTCCAACACGGCGTTCACCTCCGAGCGCGAGAGCATGGTCATTCGCGGCGCGGTCGATCCCACGGCGCAGCTGACCATCGAGTCGAATTACGATCCCTCGACCTATAGCATCGACGAGAAGGGCAATTTCAGCTTCGCGGCGCTGTTCGATCATTACGGCGACAACGCGGTCACGCTGCGCGCGGCGAAGGCCGGCAGTCAGGATTCCGTCGTCAGCTTCAACGTCTACTATGTGCCCTCCATCAACGAGTATTCGCGCAAGGCGTGGAAGATGGACTATCAGAATCTGCTCTACTGCTGGCAGGAATGGGACGGCCGCGTGTTCACCTGCCGGGGCACGATCGTCGCGATTATGGACGACGATCCCGATACGCTGGTCATCGACGTTTCGGACGACGGCAGCGGCAAGTATCTGGTCATCAAGAATATGTCCGACAAGAAGATTACCGAAACCGGCGGGCGCTATGTCATCTATGCCGACGTGTCCGGCCAGGGAGAATATGAGGGCAAGACCTACACGCGCCTGATCGGACGCTACGCGGAATCGCTGGACTGACAGCTTCATATGGAAAAGGCGGCTGACCCTCGGGCCGGTCGCCTTTTCCGCGCACAGAAACGAAATTTCGCGCGGGAGTGGACGGAAGAGCCGTTTTGTGTTATGATAAGACTGAATGTGCGGCCATATCGCCGCGCGATGCCATGATGAAAGGATGGACAAGGGACAATGAGCGAAAGAGTACCGGAGCGCAGCGAGCTGAACGTGCGCGATACATGGAAGCTGGAAGATATGTACGCCTCTCAGGAGGCATGGGAAGCGGACTATAAGAAGGCGGAGGCGCTGCTTACCGCGTTCTCGGCGTTCGAGGGCAGGCTGGGCGACGCGGACGAGCTGAAAAAGGCGCTGGACGCGTATTTCGACGTGAATCGCCTGGCCGAGAACCTGTTCACCTACGCCCGTATGCGCCGCGATGAGGACAACCGCAGGAGCGAATATCAGGCGCTCACCGACCGCGCGCAGTCGCTCATGGTGAAGCTGGGCACCGCCACGGCGTTTGTCCAGCCCGAGCTGCTCGAAAAGAGCGCCGATTATCTCGCGGACGTGATGAACCGCGAGGCGTTTTCCGATTATCGTGTGTTCCTCGGCGAGATCGAGCGCCGCCGCCCGCACACGCTGTCCGCCGCCGAGGAGCGCATCGTTGCCATGACCGGCGAGATGGGCTCTTCTCCCGACACGATCTATTCCATGCTAAATGACGCGGACATGAAGTTCCCCACTGTCGAGGGCGAGGACGGCAAGCCTGTCGAGATCACCCATTCCGGCTTCATCCCGCTGATGATGAGCAAGAACCGTGCTGTGCGCCGCGCCGCGTTCGAGGGCCTGTATTCCACCTACAAGAGCTATTCGGCCACCATTCCGGCCATTTACGGCGCGTCGGTCAAGGCCGATGTGTTCTATGCCCATGCGGCGAAGCATGAGAGCACGCTGGCCTCCCGCCTGTTCCCGGACGCCGTGCCGGAGGAGGTCTACACCAACCTGATAAAGAGCGTGCATCGCCATCTGCCCGTGCTCAACGAGTATATCGCGCGCAAGGGCGAGCAGATCGGCGTGACCGATATGGGCATGGAGGACGTGTATGTGCCGGCCTGCGAGGGCTTCGACATCAAGCTGCCCTTCGACGAGGCCTATGAGCTGATGATGTCCTGCCTGCATCCGCTGGGCGAGGACTATCAGGCCGTGCTGCGCCGCGCGCGCGAGGAGCGCTGGATCGATCCCTTCGAGAACGTGGGCAAGTCCTCCGGCGCGTATTCCTGGGGCACCTATGATTCGCATCCCTATGTGCTGATGAACTACAAGCCCGGCCTGGACAGCCTGCTCACCATCGCGCACGAGATGGGCCACTCCATGCATTCCTACTATTCCAACCACGCCCAGCCCTACACCGACGCGGGCTATTCGCTCTTCGTGGCCGAGGTGGCCTCGACGACCAACGAGGTGCTGGTGCTGCTCGAGCTGATGGAGCGCTATCAGGGCAACGACGAGGCGCAGGCCTATCTCATTGCGCAGCTGCTGGAGAACTTCCGCACCACCGTGTTCCGCCAGACGATGTTCGCCGAGTTCGAGCGCGAATCCCACGCCATGGCCGAGCGCGGCGAGCCGCTGACCGTCGAGACGCTCAACGGCGTATACGGCCGCCTGAACGCCGAATATTACACCGCCGTCAAGCAGGATCCGCTGATCGCCTATGAGTGGATGCGCATCCCGCACTTCTATCGCGCGTTCTATGTCTACAAGTACGCCACCGGCTTCTCCGCCGCCATGGCGCTGGCCACCGGTATCCGCAGGGAGGGCGCTCCCGCTGTGGCGCGCTATAAGAAGTTCCTCT
>SFOF01000206.1 GCA_004552515.1 Clostridiales bacterium | reverse complement strand
TGGAACGACGAACGCGTTTTGCGGGACACGCGCCGGATCGAGAGCGATTGCCCCGAGACGTTCACGCTTGTGGACGATATGGTTCTGAGCGAGAGCGCGCCTGTATCGGCGCTGTTCAACACCGTCTGCCCGTGCGAAAAGACCGAACGCGGCGCGGTGATCCATGGCGAGAAGGCGGATCTCGTGATCGAGGCCGTGGGCTGGGCGCCGGAGATCGTCTGCGCGCCGTTCGGCGTGGACTGCACGGAGCAGCCCGTCAACCGCATCGCGCTGCGCAGCGCGGCGAAAAAGGAGCATCGCCTGACCACCCGGCTGACGCTCGTCAAAAAGTAAAGCTGAATAGAATATGCCCGCCGGAGCCTTTTATGCGTTCTGGCGGGCGTTTTCATACAAAAAATCGAACGAAGCGGCGCGGAAGGCACGATTTTTAACATTAAGGACATACTGCTGTGCTATGCTAAATACTATGGAAGAGTGTATATGCGCGGGAACAAAACGCGCGCGCGTCTGTCCAATAAAAGGAAGGTTATAATCGCCCCGCGCTTGCGGCGCGGCGGGAGGTGAGCGGATATGAGCACGGATTTATACGAGCTGATCGCCTATGCGGCGCGCTACTGGTTCGCGCTTCTGGCGGTGCTGGTGGCGTTTTACGGCTGGCGGGCGTGCGTTACGGACAACCGGCGCGCGCGGATACTGCGCTATCAGGCGCACGGCGCGGGCTGCGTGGGCGAGCTGGTCATGCTCGACGACGGCACGAAGAAAAAGAAGAACAGAAAGCCTGAATGTTATCAGTTCGGCGCGGAGGCGGTCATCGGCTCGGGCCGCACGGCGGACGTGCGCATCCGCGCGCGCGATGTGAAAAAGCGCCATATCTTCATGACCTATCGCCCGGGCGAGATGGTGCTGCACGCCGTCGATGGCGCGCCCTTCACATCGCCGGTGAACAGGGAGGGCGAGCACATCCTGCGCGACGGCGACGAATTGCAGATCGGTGCGCTGAGGATGACGCTGGTGTTCTTTAACGCCGAGGACGCGGCGGCCGATGAGAGCGGCGCGCGTCAGCCCAAGGTGGCGCAGGTGCTGCCCGAGGACGTCTCGGACGACGAATTTGAGGACGTATGGGAGTAAGAAAATGACGAAACGAATCTCCGTAGAAACCATGCGCCGCTCGCTCAAGCGCGCGAACGTATCGTTTCTCCTGTATATCATCGTGCTGTTTCAGCTCTCGGCGATGGTGCTGCTTTCCTTAAAGGACGGCGCGATCGATATGCAGGCGCTGTATCTGGCGGGTATTATGCCGACCGCAACGGTGCTGCTGGTCAAGCTCCTGCCGAAAATCTGGAAGATCGACACGCTGATACTGACGCTCACGCTGTTTCTCTGCTCGGTGAGCGTGATCACGCTGACCGCCATCGCGCGCTCGTCCATCACGCCGCGCAATCAGGCGATCTATATCGCCGCGGGGCTTATCGCGATGCTGTGCGGCATTGTGTTCATCCGGCACTTCAGGCGGTGGGGGCGCTGGAAGGTGTTCTTCATGGTCTGCTCGCTGGGCTTCATCGCGCTGCCGCTGGTCATCGGCGACTGGCATGACGGCGCGAAGAACTGGATCACGATCAAGCAGGACTCGCTGACTGTGCAGCCCTCCGAGTTTGTCAAGCTCTCGCTGGCGGTGGTGCTGGCCTCCTGCCTGTCCGAGCGGCAGAGCCGGGCGATGAAGATCGTGGCGATTATATTCGGCGCGCTTCTGTGCGGCATACTGCTGCTCGAGCGCGATCTGGGCGCGCTGCTGCTTTATTTCTTCCTGACCGTGATCCTCTATTTCCTCGCCACGAGCAACGCGTTTGTATCGCTCCTGGGTCTGGCGGCGGGCGCGGCCGGCTCGGTCGGGGCGTACTATATGTTCGCGCACGTCCGGCGGCGCGTGGTCGCCTGGCGCAATCCCTGGGCGGACTATGAGCACAGCGGCTATCAGATCATACAGTCGCTGATCGCCATTGGCAGCGGCGGGCTGTTCGGCATGGGCCTGGGGCTGGGGATGCCGCGCGTGATTCCGCTGTATCATTCGGATTTCGTGTTCGCGGCCATCTGCGAGCAGTTCGGCTATCTCTTTGCGATCTGCCTGTTGGCGGTGTATGTGCTGATCGTCATGCGCGGCGTGTCGATCGCCATGAGCTGCCGGGACGGCTTTCACGCGCTCCTGGCGTTCGGCATTGTGACCATGCTGGGGCTTCAGACGCTGCTCATCGTGGGCGGCAACATCCGATTGATTCCGCTGACCGGCGTGACGCTGCCCTTCATCGCCTCGGGCGGCTCGTCGATGGTGAGCTGCATGGGCGGGATCGGCCTCTTGCTGGGCATATCCTCGCTCAACGCCGATCAGGACGCCGACGACGTGCGGCGCGCCGAATGGCAGGAGGCTGACGCGGCATGAAGGAAATCAGACGAAATATGCGCCTGATCGGCACGCTGATACTGTGCCTGTTCATCGGCACGGGCGGCTGGTTCGGCTATACGGCGTTCACGCAAGGCTCGCGCTGGGCGATGAGCGGCTACAACACGCGCCTGAACAACGCGAAAAAGACCGTCGCCATGGGCACGATTACCGACCGCGATGGCTATGTGCTGGCCTATACCGACGATTCCGGTGAGCGCCGGTATTCCTCCGATATGTCGATCCGGCTGGCCGTCTCGCAGACGGTTGGCGACACCATGAGCATGTCCGGCACGGGCGTGCAGACGTTCTTTGCCAGCGCGCTGGTGGGCATGTCCGGCTCGATCATCGACCGC
This sequence comes from Clostridiales bacterium, assembly GCA_004552515.1. GTDB lineage: Bacteria > Bacillota > Clostridia > Christensenellales > Aristaeellaceae > Firm-10. Next base: position 1,409 of record SFOF01000206.1, on the reverse strand, counting down.
ACCTGGTCGTGGCTGAGCGGCGAAACCACGCGCGGCGACGACATTCAGCTGACCGTGGACGCGCAGCTCTCGGGCGTGATCGCGCGCTCCTTCCCCTCGGGCTATAACGGCGCGGCGGTGGTCATGAACTACAAGACCGGCGAGATCCTCGCCATGGTGTCCATGCCCGAGTACGATCCGGCGGGGCTGGGCACGGACGTGGCCGACACGGCCTATCTCAACCGCTGCCTTCAGGGGCTGTACACCCCCGGCTCCGTGTTCAAGATCGTGACGCTGACGGCGGCGCTGGACAATCTGCCCGGCCTGCTCAACCGCACGTTCACCTGCACCGGCTCGCAGGATTTCGGAGGCGCGCCGGTCACCTGCCTGAGCGGCCGCAAGGCGCACGGCGAAATGGATCTCAGGGGCGCGTTCGCGCAGAGCTGCAACGTGACCTTTGCCGAGCTGAGCTACGAGCTGGGCAAGAGCAATATGCAGTCGGCCGCCGAAAATTTCGGCTTCAACGATAATTTTTCCTTCTCGGACATCGTGCTGTACAACTCTAGCTATCCCGAGGACGTCGCCTCTGTCAACGAGCTGGCGTGGTCGGGCGTGGGGCAGGGCCGCGTGCTGGTGACGCCCCTGCACATGGCGATGATTGCCTCCGGCGGCAGAATTTCCACCATGGACGGCACAGCGGATGAAATCCGCGCAAAATCTCTTGCCGCCGGAAAAGAGAAAAATGAAAAGCTGATCGGAAAGGTCCTGTCCTCGGGGCACACGTCCGTTCTGGAACACGGCTACGTCAATCTGGCGTTCGAGAACGTGTCGGTACTTGCCGAGCAGTTTCTGATTGAATTCCGCCTTGCTTCATTCACGGTCAAGTCGCGCCGCTATGTCGACTTTTCCGGCGCGGGCTATGTTGCGCCGGAGCTTCCGTCGCCGCAGACGCAGGCACTGTTTGACGAGACGGTCCGGGAACTGTTCCGGATTTACGACGAGCTGGAAGCGGCGGGCGTGCCGAAGGAGGACGCGCGGTTTGTGCTGCCGTACTGCTTCTGCAGCAACTTCTTCTGCTCGATGAACGCGCGCGAGCTGGTCCATGTGATGAACGAGCTGCGCTATGGGCGCGGAAGCGAAATTCCCGAGTTGCGGGAGCTTGGAGAGAGCCTGTTTTCCCAGTGCGAAGAGAAGCTGCCGTTTCTTGCGGTCAGAAAGCCGGGGGCTTATGAAAAAGCGCCGCTGCCGCTTCGTACAGGAAAACTGCTGGAACCGGAAGCACAGGTAACGCTTCTGGATGGAACGCAGGAACCGGAGAGACTGATCTGCTGCGCCACATACCTTGCGCGCGGACAGCAGATGCCGGAGCTGACGCAGCGGGAGCAGACGGAGCTTCTGCGCGCGCTGCTGCAGGGAAACCGCAAGCGCGA
>SFOF01000205.1 GCA_004552515.1 Clostridiales bacterium | reverse complement strand
GGATAAGTCTCGCGCAGGCGCAGCGTATCGAATATGGTCTGCGCGGGGCGCGGCCCCTGCTCGGTCGGAATCTGATCCAGCTCACGCCAGAGAGGATCCCAGCCGCTCTTGTCCTTCGCGTCCTCGCCAAAGATATACGCGTCCGGATAGGTTGACGAAATCGCCGCGTCCTCAATGTGCGCGCCCCAGACCGGATACTTGTCCTCAACCTTGCGGCACGCCCAGCGCGCCATTCTCATATGCATAACGCCGTCCATAGGTTTTCTGCCTTTCTCCTGCTATTTCGCCTGGTCAAACGAAAGTCCCGCCCGCGCAGCCACGCCCCGCAGATGCGCGATCGCACGGTCATAGTCCGCCTCGTCCGGCAGATGCTCGGCCATCACGGGCACATCGCCCAGCGCCGCGCACGCGCGCAGCAGCGTCTCGTGGTCAAACTCGCCCTCGCCGGCCGGCACTTCGGAAAGATGCGTGGTCAGCTCGCCGGATATGGCGATGTCCTTGACGTGTACGGAGCAGATTTTACTGCCAAACGCCTTAAAATACGCGCGCGTCAGCTCACCCGTGCGGTAGATTTTATCCGCGCCGCTGATCATATTCACCATATCGACATGAACGCCGAACGCCGCGCGATCGACCTTCTCGATGAGCGCGCGCATATCGTCCTCGCCGGTGGGATACATCCAGGGCATCGGCTCGAGCGCATAGCGGCTCTTTTCGAGCGCCGCCTCGTCGATCATGCGCCGCGTCAGCGCGACGACGCGCTCGAACGTTGCCCGCGTCAGATTGTCCCTGTGCGGGCCGTCCCACTGGCTGCCCAGCGAGCCGGAAATGTTGACGCAGCAGCGCGCGCCCACCCGCTCTGCCTGCCGCATCCGCGCGACGCAATAGCGCACGTTCTGCGCCGCCCTCTCGGGATCGGGATCGAGCAGATTGTTCCACACGCCCACTTCGGCGATCACCAGATCGTGCCGCGCGGCCGCCTCGCAAAACTCATTTTCCCGCTCGCGCGGCGCATCGACCGGCAGCGGCCAGTACGCCGCGCCATAGCCCCTTTTAACGTGTTCAAGCGCCCATTCCTCGCCCGTCGTCCAATGATAAACCGGCGCGCCCAGTCTCATCGCGCGTCGCCTCCTCTCGTTTCCTCCGGATAGATCACGCCCCACTCGTGCCGCAGGCGCGTCATGAGCCGGCTCATCGCCAGCGATTCGGACAGCGGCATCAGCGGCGATTCCATTTTGCCGTTCAGCAGACATTCGGCGACATGTTCAAACTCATGCCAATGGCCGCGCTTCTCCGCCGGAAAGCGGTATTCGCGCGTCTCGCCGCCGCTTAAGCGCAGCGTCAGCGCCGTGGGGCTTAAAAAGCCGTCCAGTTCAATGCTGCCCTTCGAGCCGTAAATGAACTCGGTCGCGCGGCCGGTCAGGTCAAAGCCGCAGGTGAAATGCGCCGTTGCGCCGGTTTCATATTGCATCTGAACCGACGCGCGCATATCCGCGCCGGTGGGCGCAGGCACAAACAGGCTCTGAACAGTCCTGACGTTCGCGCCCAGCGCCATGACCGTCGCGCCCAGGCAGTATATGCCCAGATCGAGCAGCGAGCCGCCGCCCAGCTTCATTGAAAACAGGCGATGATCCTTCTTGCTGTCGTCATAGTCCACGCCGCACAGAAAGGCCGATTCGACATGCCGCACCTCTCCGATCGCGCCCTCCTCCAGCAGCGCCCGCACCCGCGCGACCGCCGGAAAAAAGCGCGTCCACAGCCCTTCCATCAGAAAGACGCGCCTTTCGCGCGCAAAATCGATCATCCGCCGACATTCGTCCTCATAAAGCGGCATGGGCTTTTCGCACAGAACGGCCTTGCCATGCGTCATCATCAGCATCGCGTCGTCATAATGCCGGTTGTTAGGCGTGGCGATATAGACCAGATCGACCTGATCGCTCTGCGCCATTTCCTCATAGCTGCCATAGGCCGTTTCGATGCCGTACTTTGCCGCGGCCGCGCGGGCGCGTTCGAGACTGCGCGAGGCGATCGCCGCCACGCGGACAGACGGCGCCCTTGCAATATCGCCCATAATCCAGTCCACAATCATGCCGGTTCCGAGAATCCCCATGCGCACGGGCTTTTCCATGCTCTCATCCTCCCAGACGGTGATGGCTACAGTATAGCATCAAACGCGGCGTTTGACCAGAGTTTTTTTACGCGATGATTGCGTTTTTCGCTTTGCCGTGATAAAATACAGTCATCAACGCGATAAGGAGTTTTTTTCAAATGAAGCTGACTGAGTGTCTCGACCGCCTGCTGGACGAGGGGCTGATTTCGAATATCGCCGTGCGCGTGGGGCGCTTCGACACGGTGCTGGCGGACGTTTACCGCTCCGCCAGCCAGAAAATCGACGAAAACACGCGCTTTGACATGGCCTCGGTCACAAAGGTCATGGTCACGACGCCGCTGGCGCTCATGGCGCTCGAGCAGGGCGCGATCGCACTCGATACGCCCGTCTCGGCGTTTTTCCGCGATCCGCGCGGCCTGACAATACGCCATCTGCTCACGCACACCATCGGCATCGGCCACAAGCCGCTCAATCTGGCTGGAAACACCTACGATAACATCGCCGACCACATTCTCTCCATCCCCGCCGACATTCCCGCGGGTACGGACGTAATGTACAGCTGCCCCGGCTTCATACTGCTGGGCAAAATCCTCGAGCGGATTTACGGCCGGCGGCTGGACGAGCTGTTCATGGAACGCATCGCCGCGCCGCTCGATCTGACGCGCAGCCGCTTCCTGCCCGGCGGCGACGGCAACACCGTCAATTCGAATGTGGTCGATGCGGAAATCGGCCTTGTGAACGACTACAACTGCCGCTTTCTGGGCGGCGTGGCCGGCAACGCGGGGTTGTTTTCGTGCATCGCCGATGCGGAAAAGTACGTCCGTGCGCTGCTGCGCGGCGGCGCGCCTCTGCTGAAGCGCGAAACGCTGGCCATGGCCTTTCAGAACTACACGCCCGGTATGAGCGAATCGCGCGCGCTGGGCTTCGTCTATGTGGACGAAAAGTATGTGCAGACCGGCAGGCTTTTCCCGGCGGGCAGCATCGGCCACTGCGGCCACACCGGCCAGTCGATCTTCTTCGATCCGAAAAGCGGGCTGTACGTCGTCATACTCAGCGACGCAACCCGCGCCACCGTCGTCAAATACGGCGGCGAGCGCTATAATCTGGTGATGGATATGCGCGCGCGGATCCACAATGCCATTGCAGACTCCGGTCTGTTCTGACGCCGCCGCAAAATCAGCTCTAAAAAAGCGACCGAAGTCTGTTATGTGCAGACTTCAGTCGCTTTTATTTATTGGGGAACAGACCGCCGTCTCTTCTGTTACGGCTCCAGATGATCAAAATCGAGCGTCGCAAAGTAATCGGCGGGCGTTTCGGCGCGGCGGATCTCGCGGAAGGAGCCGTCCTCCCTGAGCAGCACCTCGGCGGAACGCAGGCGGCCGTTGTAGTTATAGCCCATCGAGAAGCCGTGCGCGCCGGTATCGTGGATGGCGAGATAGTCGCCCTCGTCGATTTCGGGCAGCATACGGTCGATGGCGAATTTATCGTTGTTTTCGCACAGCGAACCGACCACGTCGTATTTGTGATCGCACGGCGCGTTCTCCTTGCCCAGCACGGTGATATGATGATACGCGCCGTACATCGCGGGGCGCATGAGATTGGCGGCGCAGGCATCCACGCCGATATAATGCTTATAGGTGTCCTTGTGATGGATGGCCCTGGTGATCAGCCAGCCGTTCGGGCCGGCCATAAAGCGCCCCAGCTCGGTGGCGATGCGCACATCGCCGATATGTGCCGGCACGACGATCTCCTCGAACACCTCGCGCACGCGCTCGCCCACGCGGAGGATGTCCACCGGCTTTTCCTCCGGGCGATACGGGATACCCACGCCGCCGGAGAGATTGAGCAGGAAGAACTCCGCGCCCAGCTCCTCGTGCAGCTCAACCGCCGTCTGGAACAGCAGCCGCGCCATCGTGGGATAATAGTCCTCGTCAATCATATTGCTGGCCAGGAACGAATGAAGGCCAAACTTCTTCACGCCGCGATCCATCAGCTTCCTGATGCCCTCGGTCAGCTGCGCGCGGGTGAAGCCGTATTTGGAATCGCCCGGCCGCCCCATGACCGTATTGCCGGAGACGAAATCCCCGCCGGGATTGAAGCGGCAGCAG
>SFOF01000204.1 GCA_004552515.1 Clostridiales bacterium | reverse complement strand
CACGATGTCAACGTGACGCTCTAACCAACTGAGCTATAACCCCGCAACAACAAACACTATTATACGGGATTACACGCGCTTTGTCAATAGGTTTTTGAAAAAAATTCGCGATTGATCGAAATTTTTGCCGTCCCCTTGGGGATCAGTCGTCCGGGAAGATCATGTTGGCGTAGATTTTCTGCATCCGCTCGTCGGGATAGTGCCTGTCCAGATAGCGCTCAAAGCCGTTGGCGGCGGGCACGCCCTCCCGGCGGTTCGTCCAGCGCAGCACGGTCAGGCCGGACATGACGGTGTTGAAGATCATGAACGCGAGCAGCGCCCAGGTCAGCCCCTTGCCCAGCTTATTGGGAATCTTGAGGATCCAGCGCGACATGCGCGGATAGATGTCCTTGATCCACATCACGCCCAGTATGCCCCAGAACACGGAATACAGAAGGCAGATGCGGCCGTTGAGATTGAACGGCAGATTGCTGTAATCCCACGAGGTCGTGCCGAAGATCATCTCCTGCACCCAGGAGCAGACATACTCCACAACGCTGCCCGTGATCAGGCCGCCGGCGAATGAAAAGATCTTGCTGCGGTTCCTGAAGCGATACAGACAGGCGCTCAGCAGCGCCGCGCCGAAGCCGTAGACCAGATTGAACGGGCCGTAGATCAGGCCGGTGCGGCTCTCGTAATGGCCCTTCGTGATCATGCACCAGATGATCTCCACCACGACGCCCACAAAGCAGCCGATGAAGAACACCCAGAACAGCTTGTAGAACGTCATTCCCTGCGCGAAATGCGCGCGCTGATGCTCCTCAACGTCGATCTGCGCGTTGGTGGGCGCGGCGGGAATGATGTTGAACTTGCGCGTCTGCTTTTTCTCGAGCTTCTCCGCCTCGCTCAGGCGGGTTTCGATTTCGTCCACGGCCGCGCCGCAGCGCTGCGTCGTGCCGATCAGCTGGCGGTTAAGCGTGCGCATGGCGTCCAGCTCGCCGTGCAGCGTCTCGTGCAGCGTCTGCGATTCCTCGCTTGTGAGCCTGTCCTCCTGCGCCAGCGTGTCCAGCTGAACCTTGATGACCTCGCGGGATTCGTTCTCCGTATTCTGCAGCGTCTTGGACAGTGTCTCGAGCTTGTCTTTGATGTTGTTCAATGCGGATTCTCCTTCCGTCTTTATAGTTTCATTTTGAAGCGTCCGTTACGGCCAGAGCTTCCAGCCGCCGGTGTTCCCCTGCCCACTTTCGTTATCGCCGAAGGACAGCACGCGGCCGTCCTCGGTTAGCACAAGGCTGTGCGCGCCGCTCTGAGCGATCTCAACAGCCGCCGCGTCCACGGCGAGCGCTCCCTCCTCGCCGGTGCGGAATGTATAGGTCAGCACGCGGCCGTCGCTGGTCAGGCCGAGCAGGCCGTCCTCGCCCGCGGATACGGCGATCAGATCGCTCCAGGCCGGCGCGTTGACCGTGCAGGTCAGCGTGCCGTCGAACAGTATGCCCGCCGAGACGGGGCCGCACACTGAGAGATCGTACAGCGATACGCCCAGTCCCATTCGCGCGGCGGCGTGCGTCGCCGTCATGCTGCCCTGATCGTACAGACAGCCCGCCGAATAGGAGCCGCCCGTGATCCACGTCGCGCCGTGCCAGCCCTCGACCAGGCGGCTGTGCGCGCCGCAGGCCACCACAGTGCCGTCCGATTTCAGTCCCAGCGTATCGTAGGCCGACGCGGCGATCATCACGATGTCCGTCCAGCCGGACACCTCGCATTGCCCCTCGTCGTTTCGGCCAACCGCGACCACCGTGCCGTCCTCGCGCAGACCCACCGTGTGATAAGCCCCGGCGGCAATCTGGCGAAGGCTCGTCCAGGAGGACACGTCGCATTGGCCATAGCTGTTATCGCCCGCGGCCAGCGCCGTGCCGTCGCTCTTTCGGGCGGCGGAATGAGCGTATCCGGCGGCAATGCGCCCCAGCGGCCGGTCGGCGCGCGCCTGCGTGAGCGCCTGGGCGGTCTTTTCCATGCGGCTCAGGCTTTCGGGATTGAACAGATTGAGCGCGAGCAGCCCACGCGCCGTGTCCGCGTCTCCGGCGGCCTTTTGTACGGCGGCTTCGATGTGCTGATCCGCGTCGGACACGCTGAGCAAAAGCGTGCGCGCGCCGTTTTCATCGCCGCTCATGTAGGTTTCAATGGCCAGCGCGCAGCGGCAGTCGGCATAACGGGACGCGCTGTCCGAATAATCGCCCAGCTGATAGAAGATCTGCGCCGCGCCGGAATAATCGTCCGATTTCCAAAGTGAATCGGCCTGCGCGTACTGACATTTGAGCCGCGCCGCCTGCGCCTCGCTGCTTTCCGGCAATGCGGAGATGACCGAGAGCGCCTCGGCGTATTGGCCCGATGCGGTCAGCTTTTCCGCGGCGGCCAGGCGCATTCTGTCAATCGCTTCGCCGTCGTAGCCGCCCGCCTCCAGCTGAGAAAGCGCCGCGAGCGCGCTCTCCGTCTGCCCGGACGCGATCAGCCGCCGCACGCGGTTCATTCGAATGGAAGGCATACAGGCGATCAGCACGCACAAGGCGATGATCAGCGCCGCGGCGGCCACGGCGGAATTGACGAAGATCGTGGACAGCTCGTCCTTTCGGAATCTGTCCAGAGCGTGCCACGCGCGGGACAGTCCCCGGCGGACGCCGCGTCCAATGCGCCTGAGAACGCGAACGATCTGCTCGGGACCGGCGTTCTGCTTTTTTGCGGCGGGGCGCTGAAGTGGGCGCTTCACCGGCGGCTTGCGATTGGGCTGATGAGACGCGGGGCACGGGGGCCTTTTTTGTGTGTTCATGCGCGCTCCTCCCCTCACTCTTCGAGGTATTTGCGCAGATAGACGATGGAGTTGTCCTTGCGCAGGCCGTTTGCCGTCGATGTGACGATGTATACGTCGTCGATCTGATAGTATTCGATCAGCTCGCCGATGGAGCCGCCGGCCTCGCGCTTATTGTAATAGTCGTTGCGGAAGTCGGTCATGTGTACTTCGTCGTAATAGGGCAGCAGATAGGGCGCGAAGGCGTTGCCGAAGGAATCGCAGATGACCAGCGCGCGCCGCCCCGTGTTCGCGCCGGTGATCACGCGCCGCCACGGCCTGCGGGAATTGTTCATATAGGCCGTGTAGGTTGACGAATCGTAATTCATCAGCGGCAGCTCGGTTTCCTCCGTGCGCTGTGTGACGATCAGGCTGCGCGCGGGCAGGAGCGGATAGAGCACGTTGAACACGTCGGTCTGCCCCGCGTCGTTGGGCTTGGAGCGAATGGCCTTGTACTCGTATTCGTCATAGGGCACGATCGGCCGGCCGCTGCTCTTCAGCATTTCCGAAAGCACGATGTACGCGCCCTCAGCCGACCAGTGGTGATCGGTGTGATAGAACAGCGGCGTGCCCTCGGTCATGTGCGGCTCGAGTATGGCGAACGTATTGAAGACCTTAATGTGCTCTTCTCCGGCCAGGCAGCTCTCCAGCATGGTTTCGACGGTGCTGCCCCAGCCGCAGTAGGTGTCCTGCTGATCCGTCCAGCGGTTGGCGATCGAGGCCAGCGGCACCTGCGTGAAGAACACGTCGCCGTCCTCGGGCAGATGCGTGCGGACGAGCCGCAGCGTGTCGGCGTAGGCGCTGATCTTGTCCAGATCATAGGTATAGAGGAGCTTGTTCGTGCCGTCGGTGCGCCTGAGCCACAGATAGCTGTGCTCGGCGGTCAGCGGCGCGTCGCCCTCGGGCGCGGAAGCATCGTCCTCCGCGTCGTCGTCTCCGGCGGCGGGCGGCGCGGTTTCGTCCGCCGGCGCGGGCTGAACGGTGGCTTCCGGCACGGGGGTCTGCGTGCTGGTCACGCCCTCGCTTTGCAGGCGGTTTTCCATATCGTTGGCGGCAGCGGCCAGCTTGTCGTCGCGCGAGAGCGCGGAAAACGCGCCCAACAGGCGGTCGCTCGTGCGCACCAGCGCGTCGCGGCCGAAGAACGCGTCGGACAGGAAGGACTCAAAGCCGGTCATGAATTCGCCCGAGGCCAGCGAGGCCGCGCTCAATTTGGGGAATCCGGCGAGCATACGATTTTCCGATTCGGACAGGCGCGGCTGCTTATCGGAGGTTCCCAGCAGGAAAACGCCGCCGATCAGGCACAGTATAACCCACCACAGCGCGACGATAAACGATAATTTGTGTTTCATAGCGCCTCCGACTCATCAGAACTGGAAGTAGATAAACGGATTGTAGCTCTGGC
>SFOF01000203.1 GCA_004552515.1 Clostridiales bacterium | reverse complement strand
TGTGATGAATGTGTATGTTTCCTAAATGACGTCGAAAATCATTATCCTCGTTGGAGCGCTTTTGCTCAGGCGAGGATTTTTTATGTTGTCGTCCGCGCCAACGAAGGGAGGGCGTTCAGCTTGCAGTTTGGCAGGGGGACACAGAGAGAAAATCGGATCACAATCGGCCATTCTGACGAAAAACTTGCAAAAAGCGCGGTTTTGCGGTATACTATAAACTAGAATTTTTGTATGCACCGGGAGAGAAGCATTATGTCCGAGAAAACAAGAACCGTGGTGCGCATCGCGGGCCGCGAATACCCCATCACCAGCTATGACGGCGAGGAATACGTCCGCCGCGTGGGCGCGTATGTCGATCGTAAAATCGGCGAGCTGGCGCTGGCCACCCGCCTTTCTCCGCTCGAGGTGGCGACGCTGGCCGCCGTCAGCATCGCCGACGATCTCGCCAAATCGCAGGAGGAGATCGCGCGGCTCAAGCGCCAGATCGAGGCGCAGAGAAGCGAAATCGCGCGCCTTGCCGCCGAAAAGGGTGAAGAGGCATGAGCATTGAGCTGCTTGCTCCGGCGGGGGATTTCGACGCGCTGGTCGCCGCCGTGCAGAACGGCGCGGACGCGGTGTATCTGGGCGCGCAGTGCCTGAACGCCCGCGCGGGGGCCGGAAATTTCGACCGCGAGGGGCTCAGGCGCGCCGTCGATTACGCCCATGAGCGCGGCGTGCGCGTCCATGTGACCGTCAACACAATGCTCAAGGACGGCGAGGAGGGTCAGCTCTATGACGTGGCCGATGAGATCGCCTATGCCGGCGCGGACGCGGCCATCGTGCAGGATCTGGGCGCGGCGGCGCTTTTGAAAGCCGTTTTGCCCTCTCTGCCGCTGCACGCCAGCACGCAGATGGCCATCCACAACCGCCAGGGCGCGGCGTTTGCCCGCGAGGCCGGCTTCGACCGCGTCGTGCTGGCGCGCGAGATGAGCTATGCCGAAATCGCCGAATGTGCGCGCGAGGGGATCGAGCTGGAGGCGTTCGTCCACGGCGCGCTGTGCGTGTCCTGCTCGGGCCAGTGCCTGTTCTCCAGCCTGATCGGCGGGCGCAGCGGCAATCGCGGCCGGTGCGCGCAGCCCTGCCGCCTGCCCTACAGGCTCGAGGGCGCGGTGAAGGGCGGCGGCTATCTGCTCTCCACGAAGGATCTTATGTCGCTTGATCATCTCGGCGCGCTGTGCGAAAGCGGCGTGGCCAGCCTGAAAATCGAGGGGCGGCTCAAGCGGCGCGAGTATGTCGCCGAGGTCACGCGCGTCTATCGCGAGGCGCTCGACCTGCTCGAAAGCTACGGCGAGTACGAGCCGGACGGCGACGCCCGGGAGGCGCTTTTGCAGATCTTCAACCGCGGCGGCTTTACGCAGGGCTACGGCCCCGGCCTGATCGACCGCGAGCTGATGAGCCCCGGCAAGCCCAATCACGCGGGCTTCCCCGTGGGCGAGCTGACCGCGCCGGGCAAAATCCGCCTGACGCGCGACGTACTGAGCGCCGACACGCTGGCCTTCCGCGACAAAGGCGGCGAGGAATATCCCGTACGCAGCCTGAGCGGCGCGGCGGGCGAAACCGTGCGTGCTCGAACGCCCGACGGCGCGCGGCCGGGCGCGAAGCTCTATCGCCTGGTCAGCGACGCGCAGATGAAGCGCGCGCGGGAGAGCGTGAACGGCGAGCATCGCGCGGAATACATCAGCGGCTATCTGCGCGCGCGCGTCGGCGAGCCGATTCGCCTGATCGTCACGATGGACGGGCAGTGCGTCGAAAAGAGCGGCGCGGTCGTCGAAAAGGCGCTCTCGAAGGGCGCGGACATTGAGCGCGTGCGTTCTCAGCTCATGAAAACCGGCGGCGTGCCCTATGAGTTCATAGACCTCACGCTCGACGTGGACGAAAGCGCGTTCCTGCCCGCGTCTCTGCTCAACGAAATGCGCCGCGACGCGCTTAACGCACTGAGCGAGAAGCGCATCGAAGCCGAACGCGGCTGCAAGCGGACGCTGAAGAGCCGTCCCGCCGTCCCCAATCCCGACGCTGAAGTGCCGAATGGAACAAAAGTTCGAGTTCAGTCGTCCAATATGGACGTACTGAGGGCGGCGCTGGACGCGGGTGCGGACGAGGCGGTGTTTCTGCCCGAGGATATTACGACCGAGGGGCTGGACGCGGCGATTGCGGGCGCATCTTTTCCGTTCGCGCTGGCGCTGAGCGGCACGATGGCCGGCGAGACGCTGGGGCTGTTGTGCGAGTGGGCGCACGACCACATCGACCGCATTACGAGCGTCCTCGTGTCGAATCCCGGCGCGCTGACGCTGGACTGGGGCGGCCGTCCGCTCGAGCTGGACGCGGGGCTGAACCTGGCCAATCGCCGCGCGATCGACTTTTACTGGAGCGACGACGTGATCCGCTATACGCCGTCGATCGAGCTGAATACCCGCGAAATCCGCGCGCTGGGCGGCGGCGGGCGGCGCGAGCTGATCGTCTACGGGCGGCTTCAGCTGATGACGCTGCGGCACTGTCCCATCCGCGCGCGCATGGACGGCGCGCACGACGCCTGCCGCCGCTGCGACAATGTGCCCGAGAGCGAGCGCACGGACGCGCACGCGCTGATCGACCGCACCGGCGCGGCCTTTCCGCTCAGGCGGCAGAGAAGCGGCGAGGGCTGTATCGTCAAGCTGATGAACAGCGTGCCCATGCAGCTGCTGCGGCACATCGACCGCCTGCCCCCCGCGGAAAGCTGGCGGCTGATCATGACCGACGAAACGCCGGAGGAAGCCGCCGGTATCACGCGGCTCTACCGCGCGGCGCTGAATCATGCCGATTATGAGCGCGATCCCGCGTGGACGCGGCTGAACGAGCGCCCCTCGACGACGGGACACTATTTCCGCGGCGTGGAGTAGGGAAATAATGCGGAATTCAGAATTAGGAACGCGGAATTGGAGATAGTTCAAAATTGAGCGTGTGAACCCGCGGCGGAGGAGTGCGAAAACTCAAACTTTGAATGTGCACTCCGCCTTTCGCCCCGAAACAGAACGCCTGCCCATGGAAGCGCGCGCGGGAACCGTCACTTTGTATCAGGCGTAAGACTGCGGACACGGAATCCCGATTCCGAACGCCGAATTGAAATTTGTGTTCTACCAACCGCCCCCAAAAGGAGGGATATGAGCGTGAAGGAACGAAATCTTCGCGTGCTTGAGTTTACGAAAATCCGCGAGCGTCTTGCGGCGTTCGCCGTGTCCGATATGGGCCGGGAGCTGATCGCGTCGCTCACGCCGTCGTCCGATGAGCGCGAGGTGCGCGCGCTCCAGCAGGAAACCGAGGAGGCCGACACGCTGATCGCCTATACCGGCGGCAATCCCATGTTGTCCTTTGCGGATGTGCGCGAGCCGCTTCGGCGCGCGTCCATCGGCTCGACGCTTTCGGCCAAGGCGCTTCTCAACATCGCCGAGGTGCTGAGGGCGGCCAGGGGCGTGCGGAGCGCGCTGGTAACCGAGCGCGAGGACACGCCGCACATCCGGGCCATCGCCTCGAATCTGCTGCCCAACCGCCCGCTGGAGGAAGCCGTGTTCGACGCGATTCTCTCCGAGGACGAAATCAGCGACCACGCCAGTCCCGAGCTGTACGACATCCGCCGCCACATCCGGCTGTGCAACGAGCGCGTGCGCGAAAAGCTGAACAGCCTGATCCGCAATCCCGCCATGCAGAAGTATTTGCAGGACGCGATCATCACCCAGCGCGACGGCCGCTACGTTATCCCGGTGCGCGCCGAGGCGCGGCAGATGATTCCCGGCCTTGTACACGATCAGTCGGCCAGCGGCGCGACGCTGTTCGTCGAGCCGGCCGCCGTCGTCGAGGCGGGCAACGATCTGCGCCAGTGGACGGCGAAGGAAAAGCAGGAGATCGAGCGCATCCTGCACGATCTCTCGCAGCGGGTCGCGCCCGACGCGGACGCTTACGCCGCGAATTTGCAGATCCTCGCGCGACTGGACTCGATCTTCGCCAAGGTGTATCTGGGCCGCGATATGCGCGCCGTCACGCCGAAGCTGAACGCGGAGGGGCGCATATCGATCAAGAACGGCCGTCATCCGCTGATCGACCCTGAAAGGGTCGTGCCGATGACGCTGTGGCTGGGCACGGACTTTACCACGCTGGTGGTCACCGGCCCCAACACGGGCGGCAAGACGGTCACGCTCAAGACGGTGGGCCTGCTCACGCTCATGGCGCAG
>SFOF01000202.1 GCA_004552515.1 Clostridiales bacterium | reverse complement strand
AGGGGCTTGAGTGTATAACGGAGACCTGCCCGGCTCCAATAAGCGGAGGCCGCACTGCGGCTGGTCGGGCAGGTTGTGTAATGTTGCGCGGCAGCAAGTGGAAGCCGCACAGCGGCCTCCCTGGACTCTCTTCATTTGATTCGCGGCGTGGGTGCGTTTCACGCGGGGAGGGTCACTCGGGTACAACGGAGCTTTGACCGACTCACGAACCATAACAAGCCGCTTGACGGATCATTATTACGCAAAAAACCGTCCGGCGCGAAAAACACGTCGGACGGATATACTATGCGGTTCAGTTTTCGCCGCCCTCGGCGGGCGCGTCGGTGGCGCTGGCCGCGGGTTCGGCGGGCGCGCTGGCTGCGGGCGCGTCGGAGGCAAACAGCGCCTCCTGCACCGCCGCCGTGGCGATGCCGTCGGCCGTCATGCCGATCGCCGTCTGGAATTTCTTCACGGCCTCGGTGGTCTTGGCACCGAAATAGCCGTCGGCCTTGTCGTCGAGATAGCCCAGCTCGATCAGGCGCGCCTGGAGCTTCTTGGCCGCGTCGCTCTTGCCGCTGCTCTCCTGGAGCGTGGTGTAGCCGCTGCTGGGCGCGGGCGTGGCCGTGACGACCGGCTCGGGCGAAGGCGTGGCCGTCGGCATGACGGCGCCCTCCACCTGCGCGGCCAGTGAGGTCAGCTGCGCCACCGTCGTGGCGTTCTTCAGCTGCGCCACGCCGTCCTGCACGACCGCCCATTCCTGCTTGGAGGCGTCCGCGCGCGCGTCGCTCGTGCCGTTATACTGCGCCTCCGCGTCGGCCTTGATCACCGTCTGCACCGCCTCGTGGAGGATGGTTAGCGTGGTGATGAACAGCTCGTCGTTCTCCTGCGGCGCTTCGGGCTTGAGCGCGTTCAGAGCCGCCATGTCCTTGTCCATCTCTTCCTGCGCGTAGGTCGGGTTCACGGCGCAGCTCTTGACCATATCGTCGCGATAGGTATCGCTCGAATACTCGGTGATCAGATTAATGCCCTGAGAATACACGCTGTGCGTCACGCCCGCGATTTTCGTGCCCAGGCTGCTGGTGACGTACAGAAGATACCGTATGCCGAAAACCAGCACGACCGCCGCCAGCACCGCGCCCAGGCCGATTTGCAGCTTCCGGTTGGTCCTCAGCTGATCCAGCACGGCCGCGAAATTGAAGCCGCTCTTTTCAGCCGGCGCGTCCTCGTCCTCGTAAAGGCTTTCGTCGTACGCGCCGTCCTCGTAGGCCGCTTCGTCGTAGGCTGCTTCGTCGTAGGCCGCTTCGTCGGCGCTGAAGGCCGCGCCGTCGGCGGCCTGCTCGTCATAGGCGGCCTGTTCCGTTCCGATCTCGGCCTGCACCGCCTCGTCCGCGGCCGACTCCTCCAGACCGACGCCCTGCGCCTCGCCGCCGTAGCCCGGAATGTCGGCCGCCGGCTCCTCGTAGTCCTCGTCGTAGGCGGCGTTCTTTTTGCCCAGACCCAGCCGGTCGCGCAGCGACGTTTTGCCCGCCTGCATGGCCTTGCGTTCCTCGAAATCGCGCATATAGCGCTGCACCTTCGGGCTGATGCGGGCCGGCTCCAGCGCGCGCATCTTGTACTTTTCCGCGGCGGGCCGGGGCGCTTCGGGCGCGGACTGAGGCGTTTTTTCAGGCGCTTCCCCGGCGGCTTCCTCAGCCGCGTCGGCGATCTGCTCGTCCTCATAACCGGCGGCGGGCTGCTCCTCCAGGCCGGAATCGTCACAGGCCGCTTCGTTTTCGGCGTAGTCGCCGCTGGCGCTCTGCGCTTCGGCAGGCTCCTCTTCTTCGTAATCAGCGGCGGGCTGCTCGGCCTCGTAGTCTTCGGCGGGCGCTTCCTCGGCGTCCTCGTCATAGGCCGGCGTCTCGTCCTCCTCGTCGGAGAGCAGCGGGCGGTAGGTGGTGTTCGAATACAGATCGTCCTCGGGCTGATTGTCATAGGACATATAGTCGGTGCGCGTAAAGGCGCTCATCTCGCCCGCCGGCTCGCGCTCGATCTGATCGACCGGCACGCGCGCCTGCGCCGAGGTATACATATTGCCCTCAAAGCGCTCCTCGCCCAGCGCCGCGCCGCAATGCGGGCAGTTTACGTCCTCGGCATGGATGCTTTTTCCGCAATGGCTGCAAAACATGGTCTGTCCTCCTTTATATGGGATTGCGTAAGTCTATCTCGAAAAGGGAAGGCCGCGCGTTCCTCCGCGAGCCGTCCGCATAGCTGGTTCGGCAGGTGATCGGGAGACTCGCCCCGATACCGCCGCCCAGACGCGCTTCAAAAACGCGTCCGCAAGGGGGCATCCCGCGCGTTCCTCACGAGCCGTCCGCATGGGCGATTCAGCGGGCAATCGGGAGCTTTCGAGTTGATACCGCCGCCTTTGTGGATTTTGAAACAGACTCCAGCGTATACTTCAAGTTTTCAATGATTTATTATACTCCCGCCGCCCCAAAACGTCAAGCATGACGGCGCGTTTCAGCCGTTCGGCGCGCTAAAATTAAACGTTTGCGGCGTTTTTTCGCGCTCTAAGCGGCCCTTTTGAACGCGCTCAGCCCACAGCGCCCTCCGCGTTCGGGTCGGCGGTCGGCTCGGCGGCGCTGTCCGTGGCCGCAAGCGCGCCGTCGGGGATGATCACATCGCCGCCTGCAGGCACGCTCTGCGGCGCGTCGAGCGAGGGCGCGCCGTCGGGATAGCACTTCGAGCAGGGCTGAAGCCCCTCGGCGATCGCGTCCTCGAGCAGCATACGGCGGCTGTTGGTCTGCATATCGCAGATTTCCTGCTTGTGATAATACTGCGCGTTGTTGGTCACGGCGTAGACGATGATCGCCTGCGCGGTGGGATCCATGGGCAGCTCGCCGTCCTGAGCCGCCGTGCCCTCGGTCGTGCCGTCGCCGTAGGTCACGGTGTAGCCCTCCTGACCGGCGGGGTCATAGGCGTCGGCGGCCGGCTCGGGGGTCTGCGCGGCGTTGCCGTAGCCCGCCAGCACCGGCGTCTGCGGCGTGGGCAGCATACCGTTCGTGGGCGACGCGCCGCGCAGCAGCACGAACGCGCCGGTCATCACGCCCAGCGCGCACACGGAGAGCGCCACGCGCAGGGCGGCGTTCAGGCGCTTTGAGCGCCAGGCCAGCAGCACGCCGACCGGCGGCAGCACGACGGTCAGGAAGAGATTGATCAGAAAGGCCTGAAGCGTCTGCCGCTTTTCCTCCGCGGCCTGAGACTGTTCGATGTAGCTGTTGCCGCCCCCGCGGCGGGCGTTGGGTCTTTCCTTCTGCATAGAGCCTCCTTCGCCGCGGCCCGAAAAAAACGCGGCGTAAAAATCACAGATTTAGACGCGCGTCAGGCAGGAATCGCCCCGCGCGCACAGAAACTTTATAATGACGGAGCTTCGGAGTCCGTCTCGAAGGGCAGCCGTTGCGGATCGGGGCGCTTTTTCCGGCCCCCGAAATGCGTTCCGGCGCGTCACAATTCATTATATACTATTTTCAGGAGCGATTCAAGAGTATGGAGCAGAAACATCTTGCCCGCCTCAACGAACTGGCAAAGCTGGCCAAAGCGCGTCCGCTCACGGCTGAGGAAACCGCCGAGCGCGCCGAGCTGCGCAGGGAATATCTGGCGACGTTCCGCGCCGCGTTCCAGCAGCAGCTCGACAACACCGTCATACAGTACGACGACGGCACCCGCGTGCCCATGAGCGCCTTCAAAAAGCTGCATCAGGCCGAGGAGGCCGAAAAAAACGCGAAGAAGCCCTGATCCGTCAGCGGCAGGCGCGGCATATCCCGCATTCATCGAGTCCTAACCGCCGCAGGGCCGTCCTCCGGTATAAGCCGGCCGGCGGCTCTGCGGCTTTTTGGGGGAATCGGGAATCCGGGACAAGAAAGCGCCGCCCGCATGAAGGCGGAGGGACGGCCTGAGGTTGCCGGATCGCGCCGCGCGTTTTTTTTCTGCGGCGCAATCGCCGCTTTCGTCCTCCGAACTGGTCAACCGCCGCTGCGGGGGAGCGCCCTCGCCCATGGAGAAAAAGCCGGGTACGCGTTTGCGCCGGGCATGCGCGCGTTTCTGCCCCGCGGGAAAGAGAACCGGCGGCGCGAGGGCCGGATGAAGCCGCGCCAACGAACGCATTGCAAAATTGTTCGGCGCGATTGACAAATATATGTGCGCTATGATAGAATAAATATGGCCTGAAGGACAACAGATGGCGCTTGGCTTTTCATCCCTCTCATGCACAACGAATGCAAAGGGG
>SFOF01000022.1 GCA_004552515.1 Clostridiales bacterium | reverse complement strand
TCTCTCCACGCGGCGGGGCGTTCGCTTTTTCAGTTTTACAGCTTCTTCAGCGTATCCAGCACATAGTCGGCAAACGCCGCACAGGTCGCGCCGCTTCTGTCGCCGGTCACGACGACCTTCTTCTCGCTCTCGCAGCAGATGTTCAGCGCCCTCGAGAGCTTCTCCGCCCTGTCGGTCAGCGCGATGTGGCGCAGCAGCATCTCCAGCGCGCGCATCAGGCTGCTCGGGTTGGCGTACTCGCCCAGCCCCTCCTCGATCATGCGGGGCGCGGAGCCGTGTATGGCCTCGAACATGGCGTATTCGTCGCCGATGTTGGCGCTGCCCGCCGTGCCCACGCCGCCCTGGATCTGCGCGGCCTCGTCGGTGATGATGTCGCCGTAGAGATTGGGCAGCAGGAACACCTGAAAGCGACTGCGAATCGCGGGGTTGACCAGATTGGCGGTCATGATGTCGATGTACCAGTCCTCGGCCTCAATGCCCGGATAGTCCGCGGCCACCTCATGGCAGAGCGCGCTGAAGCTGCCGTCCGTCTTTTTCATGATGTTGGCCTTGGTGACGATCGCGACGCTTTTCTTGCCGTTGTTTTTGGCGTATTCAAACGCCGCGCGGGCGATGCGCTTCGTGCCCGGCACGGTGGTCACCTTGAAGTCCATGGCCAGCTTGCCCGGAATCTCCACGCCGCGGCTGCCCAGCACATATTCGCCCTCGGTGTTCTCGCGATAGAAGATCCAGTCGATGCCCTCCTCCGGCACAGCGACCGGGCGCACGTTGGCATAGAGATCCAGCTCGCGGCGCAGCGTCACGTTGGCGCTCTCCATCGTGCCGCCCTTGGGCGTGGTGGTCGGGCCCTTGAGCAGCACGTCGCACGATTTGATCGCCGCCAGCGTATCGGCGGGCACGCTCTGATGAAGCGCCAGCCGGTTCTCGATGGTCAGTCCGTCGATGTCTCGAATCTCGACGCGGCCGCTCGCGATTTCATCCGCCAGCAGCGCGTCCATCACGCGGCGCGTTTCCCGCATGATGATCGGGCCGATGCCGTCGCCGCCCGCCACGCCGATCACAATTTTGTCCATCGCCGCAAAGTTCTTCGCCTGCGCGCCGCGCTCTATCTTCTCAGTGCGCGCGATTTGCTCGGTCAGGAGCGTCCTGAACTGCTCGACCACGCGGTCGATTGCCTCATTCACTGTTCTCCACACTCCTTCGTGTAGGCCAGCAGGCCGCCGGCCTTCAGCATGGCCTTCTGCCGCGCCGTGAACGCGCAGGTCAGCGCGATTTCAGCGCCGCTCGTCTCGTCCTTCAGCGTAATCTCGCCCTTGTCCATGCCCGCGTAAATGCCGGACAGGCTGAGCATATCGCCCTGGGAGAGCTTATCGTAATCGTCGGGATTTTTGAACGTCAGCGGCAGTATGCCCGCGTTGATCAGATTGGCCGCGTGGATGCGCGCAAAGCTCTTGGCGATCACCGCGCGCACGCCCAGATACAGCGGCACCAGCGCCGCGTGCTCGCGCGAGGAGCCCTGGCCGTAATTCGCGCCGCCCACGACGATGCTCTGTCCCGCCGCTTTCGCGCGCTCGGGGAAGGTCTTGTCGCACACGCCGAAGCAGAACTGCGACAGATGCGGGATATTCGAGCGATACGGCAGGATCTTCGCGCCCGCCGGCATGATATGGTCGGTGGTGATGTTGTCGCCCACCTTGAGCGTCAGCTCGGCGCAGAGCGTGTCCTCCTGCGGACGGCACTCGGGGAACTTCCTGATGTTCGGGCCGCGCAGCACCTCGACGGCCTTCGCCTCATCGGGAGAGGCGGGCGCGAGCACGGCGCTGTCGTCGATCCTGAACGCGGCGGGCATAACGATCTCAGGCATATCGCCCAGATCGCGCGGATCGGTGATCACGCCCTTCAGCGCGGCGGCCACGGCCGTTTCGGGCGAGACGAGATAGACGCGCGCGTCGGCGGTGCCGCTGCGGCCCTCAAAGTTGCGGTTGAACGTGCGCAGCGACACGCCCTCGGAATTGGGCGAGAAGCCCATGCCGATGCAGGGGCCGCACGCGCACTCGAGCAGCCGCGCGCCGCTCAAAATGATGTCGTTGAGCGCGCCGCACTCGGAGAGCATGGACAGCACCTGCCGCGAGCCGGGCGAAATGGACAGGCTGACCGAGGGCGACACCGTCCTGCCCTTCAGGAGCGCGGCCACCTTGAGCATATCCATGAGCGAGGAATTCGTGCAGGAGCCGATGCACACCTGATCGACCTTCGTGCCGGCGATGCTCCTGACCGTGACCACTTTGTCCGGGCTGTGCGGACAGGCGATCATCGGCTCGAGCGCGCTGAGGTCTATGTCGATCACGCGGTCGTAATGCGCGTCCTCGTCGCTCGAGAGCGGTATGTAGTCGCCCTCGCGGCCCTCGGCGGCGAGGAAGGCGCGCGTCACCTCGTCGGACGGGAAGATCGACGTGGTCGCGCCCAGCTCGGTGCCCATGTTGGTGATCGTGGCGCGCTCGGGCACGCTGAGCGTCTTAACACCCTCGCCGCCCCACTCGATGATCGCGCCCACGCCGCCCTTGACGGAGAGTATGCGCAGAATTTCAAGGCTCACGTCCTTCGCGGTGACGAACGGACGCAGCCGACCGGTCAGATTGACCTTGTACATCTTCGGCATTGTGATGTAGTACGCGCCGCCGCCCATGGCGACCGCCACGTCCATGCCGCCCGCGCCGAAGGCCAGCATCCCCAGTCCGCCGCCGGTGGGCGTGTGGCTGTCCGAGCCGATCAGCGTCTTGCCGGGCACGCCGAAGCGCTCCAGATGCACCTGATGACAGATGCCGTTGCCCGGCCGCGAGAACCAGATGCCGTGCTTCTTCGCCACGGACTGGATATAGCGGTGGTCGTCGGCGTTTTCAAAGCCGCATTGCAGCGTGTTGTGGTCGATATAGGCCACGCTGCGCTCGGTGCGCACGCGGTCGATGCCCATGGTTTCAAACTCGAGATACGCCATGGTGCCGGTCGCGTCCTGCGTGAGGGTCTGGTCGATCCTCAGCGCGATTTCACTGCCGGTTTTCATGTCGCCGCTGACAAGATGAGACGCGATGATTTTTTCAGCAATGGTCATGCCCATAGTCCTTCAAATCTCCTTATCCACAATCGTGTGCATGGCGTTGTTGACGTGCTCGGCCATGAGCCTTTCGGCCAGATCCGCGTCGCCCGCCTCGATAGCGTTGTATATGGCGCGGTGCTCCTCGACCGATTTGGCCGCGCGGCCGCTCTGCTCGATGGACAGGCGGCGGTATTTCTGAACCTTCTTGTGCAGCGGCGAGAGGGTGTCTCGCAGGATCGCGCTGCCGCAGTGGTTGTAAATCGCCTCGTGGAAGCGGCCGTCCATGATCTTCATGTGATCCGCGTCGCTCCGCGCGAGATAGAACTCCTGAAAATCGAGCGCTTCCTTCAGCTCGTGCATCCCTTCCTCGGTCTTGTGCTCGATGAAGCCGCGCACGGCCAGCCCCTCTATGCGCAGGCGGATGGCGCACATATCCTCAAAATCCTTGCGGGAGATGCCCATGACCACGGTGCCCTTGCCGCTCTCCTCGATGAGATGCTCCTGCAAGAGCCTTCTGAGCGCCTCGCGCACCGGCGTGCGGCTCACGCCCAGCTCCGCGCACAGCCGCAGCTCCGTGATCACCTCGCCGCGCTGATATTTGCCGCTCAGTATGTCCGCCTCCAGGCGCTCAAAGACCTGATCGGCCAGCGAAATCGTCTTGTATTCCATCGTTTTGCCTCCTCACAGTCTCTTCAGGCGGCCCTCGGAGAGGACTTCGATCTTTTCTTCCAGCTCGTGCGTGGAGAGCGAGGTCTGCCGCCCGCCCTCGTATTCCGCATCGATCCATGCCTTCAGCGCCGTGACCAGCGGATCGCGCTTGTCCACCGCCTCATTGGCGGAGAGCTGATAGTTCTCGTTGATCCAGTAGGCGATGCCCGCCAGTCCGCTCGCCTTGCCGATGATGACCGAGGGGCGCTTGTTGAGGATCTTCTGCGTATCGAATATGCTGTAGATCTCCGCGTCCTTGAGCAGACCGTCGGCGTGGATGCCCGCGCGGGTCACGTTGAAATTGCGGCCGACGAACGGCGTCATGACCGGAATGTCATAGCCGATCTCGCGATGGAAATACTCGGCGATGTCGGTGATCGCCGTGGGATCCATGCCGTCGAGAGAACCGCGCAGCGAGGCGTATTCCATCACCATGGCCTCGAGCGGAATGTTGCCCGTGCGCTCGCCGATGCCCAGCAGGGAGCAGTTGACCGCCGATGCGCCGTACAGCCAGGCCGTGGACGCGTTGGCCACCGCCTTGTAGAAATCGTTGTGGCCGTGCCATTCGAGCATCTCGCTGGGCACGTCCGCGTAATGCTGAAGGCCGTATATGATGCCGGGCACGCTGCGGGGCAGCGCTACCTCCGTATAGGGCACGCCGTAGCCCATGGTGTCGCAGGCGCGGATGCGCACGGGAATGCCCGCGTCCTCGGACATCTTGGTCAGCTCGTTGACGAACGGCACGACGAAGCCGTAAAAATCGGCGCGCGTGATGTCCTCCAGATGGCAGCGCGGCATGACGCCGGCCTCGAACGCGTCGGCCACCGTGGCCAGATAGTAGTCCATGCACTGCCGGCGGGTCATCTTCATCTTTTTGAAGATGTGATAGTCGCTGCACGACACCAGTATGCCCGTCTCGCGGATGCCCAGATCCTTCACCAGCTTGAAGTCGTCGCGGCTGGCGCGGATCCAGGTCGTGATCTCCGGGAAGCGCAGCCCCAGCTCCTGACAGCGCCTCAGCGCCTCGCGGTCCTTCTCGCTGTAGACGAAAAACTCGGACTGGCGGATGATGCCGTACGGCCCGCCCAGCCGCGACATGAGCTTGAACAGATCGACGATCTGCTGCACCGTGTACGGCTCGACCGACTGCTGCCCGTCGCGGAAGGAGGTATCGCTGATCCAGATGTCCTCCGGCATCCCCATGGGCACGCGCCGATGGTTGAACGCCACGCGCGGCACCTCGTCGTAGGGATAAATATCGCGATAGAGATTGGGATCCTGCACATCCTGCAAGGAATATTTATAGCTCTTTTGCTCCAGCAGATTGGTTTTATTGGATATTTCCAGCATATCGGCGCCCTCCTCATCCTCAAGGGGTTTGAATGGTATCATTGTATACAATAAAACAAGCCTTGTCAACAGTTTTCAGCGCCGTTTTTGCAATTCTAATAAATTTAATATTCACTTTTCGCCGTATTCCGCATTGCAAACGTGCTTTTCCGGCATTTTTTGCAGCAGACATCGGCGTGCGCCGCCGTTTCAGCGCAGAAAAAGCGCCCTCCGCCTCATCGGAAGCGGAGAGCGCCGAAAAGATTCACTTAGTCCAGCGTGACGTGCGCGAACATATGCGCGATCTCGCCGGGCTTGACCGAGTGGAACAGCGTGTAGGGATAGCGGTATTTGGCCGTTTCGGGGATTTTCAGCTCAAGCTCCAGCCAGAACGAACGCGCGTCGTCGTCCAGCCCCAGATCGGCAAAGGACAGGCAGCGCGCGCCCGACGCGTTGGGCGAAACGACGTTTTTGCGAATCTCTCTGACGCGCGGCTCGTTCTTGAACACATAGGTGATCTCGGCCGGGCAGCGCAGCTGGGGGGCCAGCTCCAGCCCGTGATGCCCCATGAGCACCGCCGGCGCTTCGCCGAAGTCGGTTTCCTCAACGGTGAACTTGACCTCGCCGTCGAATTCCTCGGCGGGCATGGCCGAATAGACCGTCATGCTCGCGTCGGTGCGATAGAGCGCGTCGGAGGCGATCAGCAGATGCCGGTCGCGCACGCTGAGCTTCACATCGGCCAGCCGGTCGCCGTAATAATTGACGAACGGATAGTGCACGGGCGCACTATTCAGCTTCAGCTCGAGCGTGGTCAGCATCCAGCCCGGCTCGACCGCCGCGTCGTCCGACTGCACGCGCAGGACATAGCGTCCGGCGGGCAGCGTCACATCCCAGTCGAAGGCGGCGCTTTCGCCGGCGTTCAGGCTGAGAAGCCGCTTTTCCTGATCGTAGGAGGCCGTGTTGACCGGCGAAACGACCAGCCAGATACGCGCGTTCACCGGCACGTCGCCGTGGTTTTCAGCCGACACGCGCACCGCGCCGCGGTACAATCCGTCCTCGCCCCAGACGAAGGGCGTTTTCACCGTCACCTTCGTGGCGGCGTGGCCCAGCGGCGGGCAGGCGGGATCGCTCTCGAAGCGCACGTCATGAACGTGATCCATGACGATCAGCCCCATCTCCTCCGCCGAGCGCACGCTCTTGCCGAGGAAGCGGATGTTCTTGAACGACACGTCGCGGATGTCACATTCGTCGCTGTAGCCCTGAAGGCGCGACATTTCCGGCAGATAGGCGATGCCGGGCTTGCCCACCAGCTCGATGTTTTCAAAGTGAATTCCCTCGATGCGGCCCATGCGGTCGTCGCGGTTCCAGACGGAATTGGTGATGCGGACGTCGAACAGCTGCGCGCCCGGCACGTCCTCGATGCGGATATTGCGGAACGTGATGTTGCTCACCAGCGCGCGGTCGCCGTGATGGATGCCCATGACGGGATAGCCCGTGGGCGAATGGATCACGTCGATGTCGTCGAACAGCACGTTTTTCACATGGTCGGCGCGCAGCTCCACGCCCACCTCGATGGGACGCGCGAAGTCGTTCCAGAGCGTGCAGGCGCGGCAGGTGACGTTCTCCAGATCGCCGGTGTCGAACGCCTTGATAACCAGCGAATCGTCCCATGTCCGCGTAAAGCAATGCTCCACCAGCACGTTGCGCGAGCCGCAGATGTCGAAGCCGTCGTTATTGCCGCGATAGCCGATGATCTTCACATTGTCGATGTGTACGTCGTCGCAGCCGAACACGCGGCACGTCCAGCGCACGCTGTGGGTCAGCGTCACGTCGCGAAGCTCCACATCGCGGCAGGCGATCAGATCGACGCAGCGCCCATAGGGCTTGTCCGCGTCGTATTTTTCCTCGCTCAACACGCCGCGGCCGCAGAGCGTAAAGCCCGCGCAGTCGTGGACGTTCAGCTTGCCGTGGACATACGCGCCCTCGGCCAGATACACGGTCGTGTTGTCCTCGCAAATGTCCATCACGCCGGCCTCGTGAACGCCAGGCGCGAAATAGCGCACATGGGGATCACCCTCGCGGACGCTTTCCTCGCGCGCGGGGGCATAGAACACCAGCAGCGCGTCGTCATAGCCGCCGTTGATCTCCACAGAGATGTTCGCCGGCTTTTTCAGGTCGATGTAAAGACCATCCTCGCGCACATCCGCCGTCCAGCCCAGGCTGAGGGGACGGATCACGGCGCTTTCAACCTTCTTTTCGCTCACGATGCGCATCGTCTGGCCGCCGTCTCCGTGAGCAATGACGTACTCGGTGCGCTTTACGTCGTTGTAGGGCGCGGGATACACCGCCGCCGAGAGCACGGACAGGGGCTGATCATCGAGAAAGCAACGATAATTCATGCGTCTCATCCTCCGTTTTTCCCAGGGCGTGTTTCCAAATTCCTCAAGCCGCCATTTCCGCTTCTGAAAGCCTTGAAACGAGGTTGGAAGTCTTTATGATTCCGGCTTCCTTCGGGAGCCTTGGCAAATCCGCTCGAAATTGCGGCTTTCCCTTGCGAAACACACCCTGATTACGCGCTTATTATAACATAACAGCGCGCCGCGCACAACCCCATTGATAAATTTCCGTGTCGGGGCGCGTTTCGTCCGGCGCGCGGGGGCGTGATTATGCACGCCCCTTCAGAGCGGCGCGCCGTTTTTCCCCGAATGGCCGCCGTTTTACCGTTCACAGCGCCCGCATATGAAGGGATGGATTTTCATTTGTTCAAAACGGACGCGCGGCCTTCCCTCTTGAAATTCCCGCCGATCGTGGTATAATAAAGGAGACGCGTAAAAGCGCGCGCCTGTAAAATAGGAAACGACGCACGGCAAAGGAGGATTTTTTCTTGGATATGAAAAAAGTACGCGCGGAATTGCTGCTCTGGCTGCAAATTCTGGCCGGTCTTCTGCTGTGCGCCATGGCCTACAATATGTTCCTGATCCCCAACAACGTCGCGCCGGGCGGTTTTACGGGCATCGCGCAGCTGATCAACCACGCCCTCGGCTTCCCCGTCGGCATGACGACTCTGGCGCTCAACGTGCCGCTGTTCCTGCTCTCAGCCAAATCGCTGGGGCTGAAGTTCGGCGTCCGTTCGCTGTTCGCCAGCGTGGGGCTGAGCCTGTTCATCGACGTGCTGCCCCTGCCCTCGGTGATCCCGATCGACACCACGGAGCGGCTGCTGCTGGCCGCGGTGTTCGGCGGCGTGCTGGGCGGCGCGGGCTTCGGGCTGATCATCCGCGGCAACGCCACCACCGGCGGCACCGATATGCTGGCCAAGCTGATCTCGTCGCATTTTCACTCGGTCTCGCTGGGCGCTGTGATGTTCGCCGTGGACGGGCTGGTCATCATCGCCTCGGCGTTCGTGTTCGACATGGTCTCGGCCATGTTCGCGCTCATCAGCACGTTCCTCATGAGCAAAATGATCGACTTTCTGGTGGACGGCCTCAATTCGGCGCGCGCCTACTTCATCATATCCGACGAGAGCGACAAAATCGCCCGCCGCGTGATGGACGAGATGGAGCGCGGCATCACCGGCCTGAACGGGCAGGGAATATACAGCGGCGTGGACAAGAAGGTGCTCTTGTGCGTCATCAGCCGGACGGAATCGCCGCAGCTGCGCGCCATCGTCTCCGACTGCGACCCGCGCGCCTTCGTCATCGCCACCGACGTTCACGAGGTGCTGGGCGAGGGCTTTCGGCCCATGAATTAACTTCGCGGCTCATGCCAGCAATGGCAGGTCATAGAGATCCCTCACAACGTGTAAAGGAGAACTGACATGGAAAAAATCAAAGTTGCCATCATCGGCTGCGGCAATATCGCGACGAGCGCGCATATGCCCGCCTACAAGGCTGCCGCTGATCTCGCCGAGGTGAAATACTTCTGCGATCTGATCCCCGAGCGCGCCGAAAAGCTGCGCGACGCCTACGGCTCCGGCCTCACCACCACCGACTATCACGAGATCCTGTCCGATCCCGAGGTCACCTGCGTGTCCGTGTGCGTGCCCAACGGCGGCCACGCGCCCATCGCCATCGATTTCCTGCGCGCCGGCAAGAACGTACTGTGCGAAAAGCCCGCCGCGATGAATTCCGAGCTGGCCCGCGAAATGCAGAAGACCGCCGACGAGTGCGGCCGCATCCTGAACATCGGCGTGTGCAACCGCTTCAACACCGCCGTTGAAAAGATTCAGGAGCTGATCGCGCAGGGCGAGCTGGGCAACATCTATCACATCTACTGCTCCTTCCGCTCCTATCGCTCCATCCCCGGCCTGGGCGGCGCGTTCACGACCAAGGCGCTCTCCGGCGGCGGCTCGCTGATCGACTGGGGCGTACACTTCCTCGATCTGATCTTCTACTGCGTCGGCCAGCCGAAGATCAAGACGGTTTCCGCGCAGGCGTACTCCGTGCTGGGCAAGGCCATGGAGGGCTATGTGTACGAGTCCATGTGGGCCGGCCCGCCCAAGTATGACGGCGTTTACGACGTGGACGACATGATCACCGGCCTGATCCGCACCGAAGGCCCGACCATCTCGGTCAACGGCGCGTGGGCGCAGAACATCGACGAGAACGGCATGTTCATCGAGTTCATGGGCGACAAGGGCGGCATCAAGCTGCAATACGGCGGCAACTTCACGCTCTATTCCACCAAGAACGGTATGCTGACCACCACCACCTTCAAGTATCCCACCGTCAATATGTATCACGCCGAGATCCGCGACTTCCTGATCAAGGCCCCGCAGGGCATTAAGACCAAGGCCAACATCGATCAGGCGCTGCTCACCTCCCAGGTCATGGACATGATGTACAAGTCCTCCGAGCTGGGCGAAGAGGTCAAGGCCTAAGCGATTCCCCATACGCCTGAAGCGGGCCGTTCCTGCTTCAGGCGCTTTTTTGAAGCGCACAGCCCTGCTCCACGGCCATATCGCGCATTGCGGCATAAAGCTGATCGCGGTGGGGCTTTGCGCAGACTGGCGCTGATCGCAATCGATCCATGCGGCATAATCGTTTTACACGGGAGGTTCTTTTCATGTTTCCACGCATAATAGGCGCGCTGGTGAGCCTTTTGTGCGCCACGCCGTTTTACGCGCTGGCGCTGGGGCGCAGCGACCCGCACACCCCGATCCCTTTCTGGAGCGGCGACGACGGCAAGCTGCGCGATAAGCTCAGCGACATTCCCGCCTACAACCGCGAAATGGCCGCGCTCTATACGCGCTTTGCCGGCGTGCTGCTGGCCAACGCGCTCATCGCGGGCGTCTGGCCGGACGCGAGCTTTGTGCTGCTGATCGCCGAGCTGGCCGTCGGGCTGTTTCTCATCCACCGGCGCTATAAAGCGCTGTTGGCGAAATATTCCTCGACCGAACCGCGCGCCTAACGCTCCGGCCCGCACTGCCATTGCCCTGTAGGGCGTTCACCGCCGCAAGCGTCCGCAATTTACACTTTCCCTCTGAGCAGCGCCAAACCGCCCTTGCGCTTTCGGAAATGTATCCAAAAGCGTTCCTGTCGCGGGGCGCTAAAGACGCTATTCTCTCCCCATAACGCAGCAGTCTCCGCGGATCGTTCTGCGGAGGCTGCCTTTATTCTGTTACACGATTTCGATCTCGCGCGCCATGCCGAGGAAGCTGCCGGCGGTCAGATACTGCTGTGCGCCGCTGGGCAGCGGGTCGTTGTAGGTAAAGTGGAAATGCCCGGTAAAGGCGCCCTTCATCAGCGGATGGTTCTTCACCAGCTCCATGAAGGCCAGCGTCTCGTTGGTCGCCCGATAGGAAGAATCCGGATGCAGCACGTCCGGCTCGCCGAGCGTCTGATGATCACCCTCGTTGAAGTCGGTCACGATGCGGTTGTACAGCCCCGGCGTGTAGAACGGCTCGTGATAGAACAAGAGCACCGGCAGCCCCTTGTCGAACTGCGCGCGCAGAAAATTCAGCTGTTCCGCCGAAATCTGCGATTTTTTCGTCTCCAGGCCGACCAGATTCACGCCCTTATATTCGCGGGCGCAGCAGGAAATGTCGTTCCTGAAGATCGCTCTCACGCTCGCCTCGTTCTTCGCGCGGAAGTCCGGATCGCCCGGCCAGAAGCCCATATACTGCGTAAACTCATGATTGCCCGCGACGAAGAAGTAATCGTCCAGCGTATCCATCACGGCCTTCGCCTGCACGAGATTGCCGTGGCTCACATAGTCGATCAGATCGCCGGTGTGGACGAGCAGCTCGCCGTTGTCCTTCGCATACTGAAACAGCGCGTCGCACCAGCGGCGGCAGCAGTTGTCGCCGTGCTTGGAATCATAGGCCTCGCGGCGCATGGCCATCAGCTTGCGCTGCATATCGCTGTCCTGATCGTCGGAATAGATGAGGTGCGAATCGGTGACGTGCAGCAGCTTGAACGGCTCCGGCACGCCGATGACCAGCTTCGTTTTGGTAATTTTGATTTCAGTCGCCTTGTAAATCATGCTTTTTCTCCTCCTGAACAGTCCAAAATGCTTTGAGCGCCGCCGCCATGTCCGCCTCATCGCGCACATCGCGCACAAGCCAGTGCGGCGGCAAGAGCGCGCGGTGATCGCGATCCGCCCAGCGCGCGTCGATCAGCAGCACGGCGCCGCGGTCGCTTTCCGAGCGAATGACGCGCCCCGCCGCCTGATACACCCGCGCCAGCCCCGGATACTGATAGGCGTAGGCATAGCCGCTGTGATAGCGCGCCTCATAGATCTCCCGCAGCGCGTCCAGCGGCGGCGAAAGCTGCGGCACGCCCGTGCCCACGATGGCCGCGCCGCTCAGCCGGTTGTCCGGCAGGTCGATTCCCTCCGAGAACACGCCGCCCATGACGACGAACAGCGCCGTCGTTTCGTCCGGCTCGCGCTCCGCCGCGTCCAGAAAATCGCGCCGCGCCGCCTCGTCCATGCCGGGCGACTGAACCAGCAGCCGCGCCGCGCCCGCCATGCGCCCGGCCACCTGCCGCATGAACGCATAGGACGGAAAGCACACCAGGAAGCTACCGCGCTTTGCCGAGATGAACGCCTCGAGCGCGCGGCACAGCGCGTCCATCGAGCCTTCGCGCTCGCGGTATCTCAGCGGCAGCGCATAGCGCAGCACCATGAGGTTCTCGCGCGGGAAGGGCGATGGCAGATCGAGCAGCGCGCCCGTCTCCGCGCTCAGCCCGAGAAGATCGCGATAGAACGGCAGCGGCGTGAGCGTGGCCGAGAACAGCGCCGCGCCGTGAACGCGCCGGAGCGTCTCCGCGATGTGCTCTGACGGATCGGCGCACCAGAGCGTCGCGTCGCACCCGTCGCGGCCATGCGGCTCGATCAGCGTGCGATAGTTTTCGCCGTAATCGTCGGCCGCGCGCAGGAAATCGAGCGCTTCAAACAGCCGCTCGGTCAGCTCTCCGCTCCAATCATGCGCTTCGCCGCCCAGCCGGTCGGCCAGTTCGACAAAATCACGCGCCGCCTGAATAAGTTCATCCGGCCTTTCGGCGCGCGCCGTGTCCTCGCCCATCGCCGCGCGCAGCGCCTTCATCTCGTTCAGCAGCGCGGTGAGCGCCCGATAAAGCGCGTGCTTCCGGCCGCCGTCTTGACCGACCGCGCGGCGCAGCGCCCGAAAGTCGGCCTGATTCAGCCGCCCCGAGAGCATATCCCGCGCGCGGGCACAGAGATTATGCGCCTCGTCGATCAGCAGCCCCGCGTCCGATTTGCCCGTGAAGAAGCGCTGGAGCTTCACCCGCGGATCAAACACATAGTTGTAATCGCAGATCACCGCGTCGGCGTTTTCGGCCAGATCGAGCGACAGTTCAAACGGACAGAGCGTGTGCTTCTCGGCCAGCGCTTCGATCGCCGCGCGGTCGAGCCGCTCGAGCGTCAGCCCCTCATAGAGCGCCGCGCGCCGCCGGTCGTAATAGCCCCGCGCCCGCGGACAAACCGACGGCCTGCAATCGCGCGCTTCCATCGGGCAGATCGTGTCCTTCGCGGTCAGGCAGACCGAGCGGATGCGCGCGCCCTCGCTGCGCAGGCGGCAAAGCGCCGCGTCCGCCGCCATCGCGCCGGTTGAGCGCGCCGTGAGATAGAATATCCGGCCGATTGTCCCCTCGCCCAGCGCCTTGACCGCCGGAAACAGCGCCGCCATGGTCTTGCCGATGCCGGTCGGCGCCTGACAGAGAAGATTCCTTCCGTCGCGCAGCGCCACATAGACGTTGGCCGCCATTTCCCGCTGCCCCGCACGATAGCCGCCGAACGGAAAGCGCGCCGCGCGCATCGTCGGACGGCTCAACTCTGACCAGCGATTCGCCGCTTCGAGCCAGTCGAGAAACGGCGCAAGATAGGTCTCCAGCCGCTCAAGCAGCGCCTGCCGGTCATACTCCCGCGTAAAGGCGACGCGGTTGCCGCCGAGATCGTCATACACCAGCCGCACTGTCGCCGCGCCGAGGTTGTCCTTCTCAGCGACCATGACGGCGTACAGCTCGGCCTGCGCCCAGTGGACGGGATGCTCGCCGCCGGTCAGGGCGCTTATGTCCTCGCCGGTGGTCTTGATCTCCTCGATATAGGCTCGGTCGGCCGTTTCCTTCAGGCCGTCGATGCGCCCGTACAGCGCCAGCGGAAAGCCCCGCCGCACAATATCCATGCGCACGGCGACCTCGCTGCGCCAGTCCTCGCCATAGGCGCTCTGTATGAGCCGGTGTCCCCGCGCGCCCTCGAGCATCCGCTTCAGCAGTCCGCGCCCCCTCTCCAGATCGCCACCCTCGTAATAGAACTCGGCCAGAGTCCGCACATTGACGCGCAGCGCGCCTTCCACATCCGCCGCCCCCTTCCGCGCCCCTTGGCCCGTCCCCTATTATAGCAGAGCTGCGCCCGAATAACAATGCGCCGTCCTAAAAAAAACGCCCATCCGATAGAAATCCGGCGGGCGCAAAACGGCGGAGCGGATCATAGCGACCCGCTCCGCGCGCTTATTCAGTTAGATCAGTTCAGTCTGCCTTGTGAAAGGATGCGATTACTTCGCGGCCTTCCAGGCGTCCATCTGCTTCTGCACCTCGGCGACGATGGTGTCGACGCCATTGGCCTTCAGCTTGTCGACGAACTCTTCGACCAGTTCCTTAACCTCGTCCTGAGAAGAGGCCTGGCCGCAAGTCAGGTCGGTCTGATACTCGGAGACGACGGAGGTGCAAGCGGCAACTTCGTTGACGATGGGGGTGGGATCAACCACGAAGCCCATGTGGTTGCCGGTCAGGCAGGAGTTGTTGTACTCAACCATGCGCTTGAGCATGATGCTGTCGGGGCCGACCAGCTCTTCCGGCGCGCGGACGATGGTCAGGTTGCCGATGGGAGCCATATACCAGTGATAGTAAGCGCGCTTCTTGGGATCCTCGTTCTTGGTGCCGGCGAAGGTCATCTTGCCCTCGTCATCATAGGTGTAATGGGTGCCCTCGATACCGAAGCGCATCATGGTCGCGAAGTCGGGATCGGTGTTGACCAGGTTCAGGATCATCATGGCGCGCTCGGGCTCGGCGCACTTGGCGGAGATGGCAGTGCCGGCGGAGAAGAAGTTGTTCGTGTCGGTCCAGATCTTGTCGAACATCTTCATCTTGGTGGTGAAGTTCTCGCCGTACATATGCTCCTGCATGTAGGTGTAGCCCCAGCCAACCTGGCCGAAGATGCCGCCGGTGAACTGACGCTCGCTCTTGTTGGCGTAGTCGTAGTCATAGATGCCGTCCTCGACCATGCGCTGCTTCTGCAGGGCGAACTCGAGGAACTCGGGGGTCTCGTAGAAGTTCACAACGGTCTCGCAGTCGACGTCGGCGATGTCGTTGATGCCGTCGATGTTGCAGACAGCGAAGTACTGATCGTTGAAGAAGGTCTCAAAGCCGAAGTAGTAGGGGTAGATCAGGTTGACGTCCCAGAACACCGGGTAATCCTTGAACTCGGCGTACTTTTCGCTGGCGTCGCGCAGCTCCTTCACCTTGTAGCCCAGCTCTTCCAGATCGCGGAAGTTGTCGAAGGGATAGTCGTCGATATTCAGGCCCAGATCGTCCAGCATGTCGGCGTTGTAGACCAGAGAGATGAAGTAGCCGTTGTCCTTCAGGGACGGAATGCCATAGATATGGCCGTCAATCTTCATGCACTCCCAGATGTTGTCCTTGAACAGCGCCTTGGTGTCGGGCGCGATGGTGTCCAGCATATCCTCGAGGGGATAGTACGCGCCGCGCTGAGACTGCACGACGTAGTCCAGCTTGGTCTGGGAACCGAAGCCGATGATGCCGACGTCCTGGCCGGCGGAAATCATGGTGGTCATCTTGTCCCAGTATTCCTGACCAGACCAGTAATGCAGATTGACGTTGGCGTTGATCTTTTCCTTCAGATACTCGTTGACAGCGTCGTTGACGATGCCGCAGTCGTCCATCTCGCCCTGGCCGAAATACCAGTCGATCGTGACGAAGGGCAGCTCGCTCTCAGCGCCGGCGGTGAAGACCGGCATGGCCGTCAGGGCCAGAAGCAGAGCCAGAACCATCGTGAGAACCTTGCGTGTCATGTGAAAGTCCCTCCTTGAATTTTTATTTCATCGCACAAAGCGACAAAACCATATTGAATGGGGCCGTTATTCCTTGACCGAGCCGATCGTCAGGCCGCTGACGAAATAGCGCTGGAAGAACGGATAGGCGGCCAGCACGGGCAGTATGATGATGATCATGCAGGCCATGCGCAGGTTCTGCTGGGGCAGATTGCGCATCAGCTCTATGCCGTCCGGCGTGCCGGCAACCGCGGCATTTTGCTTGATGAACTCTATGCTGGACTGTATCTTCTGCAGCAGCGTCTGCAGCGGCACGAGATTCGGATTTTCGATGTAGAGCACGCCGGTGAACCAGTCGTTCCAGCGGCCGACCACGTTGAACAGGCCGATCGTCGCCAGACCCGCCTTGTAAAGCGGCAGCACGATCTTGCCGAACACCTGGAAGTGGTTCGCGCCGTCGATGCGCGCCGCCTCAAAGAGCGACTCGGGGATTGTGGTCTGTATGAACGTGCGCAGTATGATGACGTTGTAGGCGCTCACCAGCGATGGCAGCAGGAACACCCAGATTGTGTCGTAGATGTGCAGATAGCGCACATTGAGGATGTAGCTGGGCACCAGACCGCCGCCGAAGAGCATCGTGAAGAACAGGATCCACGTCATGAACTTGTGATGGCGGAAGGAGCGCTGCGCCAGAACGTAGGCGTAGAGCGACATGACCGTCAGCGACATCAGCGTGCCTGTGACCGTGTAGAATATCGTGATGCCGTAGGAGCGCAGCACCTGATCGCCCATCTTGGCCAGATAGCGATAGCCCTCGAGCGTCCACGTTTCCGGGAAGAAGCTGAAGCCCTTGTTGGCGATGGAAAGCTCGCTCGAGAACGAGACGACCACAACCAGCGCCATGGGGATGATCATGGTCAGCGAAACGATGCACAGGATTGTGGTAAAGAGCGCGTTCCAGCCGCGGCCGATGACATTGAACTTGTTGTCCATCTTTGACATGATGCTTCCCCCTTTCCTTTAGAACATCGCGCTGTCGGGATCGATCTTGTTGACGATGGCGTTCACCGTCAGCACCAGGATCAGGCCGACCACCGACTGATACAGGCCGGCCGCCGTGCTCATGCCGACGTTGGAGAGCTTTGTCAGCCCTCGGTATATGTATGTGTCTATGACGTCGGTCACGGCGTAGAGTCGTCCGGAGTCCTTTGTGACCGAGTAGAACAGACCGAAGTCGCCGCGGAAGATGCCGCCCAGCGACATGATCAGCGAAATGCCGATGACGAAGCGCAGATGCGGCAGCGTGATGTAGAGCGCCTGCTGGAGCTTGGTCGCGCCGTCCAGCACCGCCGCCTCGTAATAGTCGTGCGATATGCCGGAGATGACCGCCAGATAAAGCACCGTGGAATAGCCCACGCCCTTCCACGCGTTGATGCCCACCAGCAAAAACGGCCACACGTCGCGGCGCTTGTACCAGTCCACATTGCCCTTGCCGCCCAGCGCCGCGATGACGCGGTTGACCAGGCCGTTCTGCTTGTCCAGGAACGCGGTCAGTATGATGGCCACGACCGCCCAGCTGAGGAAGTAGGGCAGCATATAGATCGTCTGGAGCACCTTCGCCGTTTTCTGGTTGCGCAGTTCGCTCAGCAGCATGGCCAGCGTCACGGCCAGCAGCATATTGAGCGCGATGAACACCAGGTTATAGCACACGGTGTTGCGGGTGATGACCCACGCGTCGGTCGTCGCGAAGAGGAACTTGAAGTTGGCCAGCCCCACGAACGGGCTGCCGAAGATTCCCTTGCTGATGTTCAGCTCCTGGAACGCCATGACCAGTCCGAACATGGGCGCATAGCAGAAGATCAGCAGGAAAATGATCGTCGGGGCCGCCATGACGTACAGCTGCCAGTCCTCCGCTCTGTACTTTTTCTTTTTCTGGAGTGCCTTGCTTGTGCTCATGGCTGTCATTGGGTGCCCCTCCTTAATTAATTAGGCAATTTACTTTAACCATTTCCTAATTGCAGATTTAATTATACTCCAGGGATTTACGTTTTGTCAAGTTAATTCACAAATTAAACCTATCAATTTTTCAAATTGCTTAATTATTTTTTTGCATAGATCGGGCATTTTTGAATATTTTGCATATCACCCGCCATATTCCCTCATA
>SFOF01000201.1 GCA_004552515.1 Clostridiales bacterium | reverse complement strand
TTTCCGGCAGCGCTTCCGCCGTAAAGAGGAACGCCGTCATCTGCCAGACCTTATGCGTAAAGACATGATTGGCCGATCCCAGCTTTTTCACAAAGCGCGCCCGCACGCCCATTTCCGCCAGACATTCGGTCAACGAGTCGGCGTCCACGGCGTTCTCGAAATTCGGATATTCCCACAGGCCACCCAGCAGCGCGTTCTCCGGCCTCCGGCGCACCAGCACGCGGTCGCCGCAGCAGACGATCACCACGCCGCGGCGCTCCTTCTTCTTATCGAGCTTGGGCGGCATATTCGGCAGCTCGCCCGCGCAGCCCAGCTCACGCGCGCGGCAGAAGTCCGCGACGGGGCACTGCTCGCAGCGCGGCCTGAAGGGCACGCACACCAGATTGCCCAGCCCCATCATCGCCTGATTGAAATCGCCGGGGCGCTCGCGGTCGATGAGCGCTTCGCCCGCCGCGCGCAGCCGTCTTTTAACCGCCGTCTCGCCGACGCAGCCCTGCTCGGCGGTAACCCGCGCCAGCACGCGGGTGAGGTTGCCGTCCATCGCCGGTTCGGGCTGTCCATAGGCCATGGACGCGATGGCCGCCGCGGTGTAATCGCCGATTCCAGGCAGCTTTTTGAGCGCCGCCGCGTCGCCGGGCAGCCGGCCGCCCATGTCGCGCGCGACGATGGCCGCCGCCTTCATCAGATTGCGCGCGCGGGAATAGTAGCCCAGCCCCTCCCAGAGCTTGAGCACCCGCTCCTCGTCCGCCGCCGCGAGCGCCTCCACCGTCGGGAAGGCGTCCAGAAAGCGCGCGTAATAGCCCCTCACGGTCTGCGCCGTGGTCTGCTGGAGCATGATCTCGGACACCCAGATTTTATAGGGGTCCTTCTCGCCGCGCCAGGGCAGATCGCGCGCGTTTTTCTCATGCCATTCAAGCAGCCGTTGTGAAAACATTTCCTTCTCCTCTATTGCAGGTCAATCAGCAGCTCCATGCCCGGATAGACCGCGCCCGTGAGCGCGTTGTCGGCGCGCAGCTTCGTCTCGCTCAATCCAAACAGCGCCGCCACGCCCGCCGCGGTATCCCCAGCGCCGCACGCATAGACGCGCCGCCGCGCCGGATAGCGGCTCATGTCGATGGTTTCGCCCTCGCGCAGCTCTCCCCCGCGCCGTTCAAACGCCATGAGCGCCAGCCGCACGGGCAGACGCAGCCGCCTGCACAGCGCTGCCGTATCCTCGCCCGGGTGCAGGAAGGCCTCGTCCGCGCCGATTGCGCGCGCAAACGTCTCCCGCGGGCAGGGGATGGGGCCGCGGCACTGTCCCTCGGGCACGATGATTTCGCGGCCCGGGAGCAGCCAGGCGGGGCTATAAAGGCCGTTGGCGCGCATCAGCATACACGCGGGGACGCGCAGCCGCGCGGAAAGCTCGTTCAGTCCCTCGCCCTCCAAAACAAAATCCGTCCGCACAGGCATCCCTCCAGTCGGTATCATGCCTATGCGGCGGACAGCCCGGCTTATGCGGCTTTGCGCTCAGGCGGCAAGCGGCGGCCGCAGTACAACTTCCACCTATGGCGTTGGTGCGCGCGGGAGCCGGTCTGCGCAACGCAAGCAATTCTATTCGCGCTGAAAAGGGGAAGCAAGTTTATCCGAGCATCGCTTTGTTTCGGCTGTCCTTCACAAGGAAAAGGATTTTTGGCGGGCGTTTTCCGAAGTCTTGGCGGCGGCTTCAGTATCCCGCGTAAAAAGCCGCATTTCAGGATCCTCCAAAGCGTTTGACAGCACGCAAAATCCAGACCTCTCCCTGGGGAAGGGATTGCCCATCGCCCGCAGCCGGCGGACGAGGTTATGCTCCCGCCGCTGCGGTTCTATTCAAGCGTTTCGAATGTGGATGCGTCTCCAGATGCCTTGGCAAGTGGGTTCGAACTTTTTGCCTGTTCTACGTTCCTATTGGAGCGTTTCGCGTTCGATCACGCCTGCCCCTACGTTCCTATTGGAGCGTTTCACGTTCGATCACGCCTGCCCCTACGTTCCTATTGGAGCGTTTCACGTTCGATCACGCCTGCTGTTTGACGCACAGCGCCAAACAGAACGGCTTGCGGAATGTTTCGTTCCTATTCCGCCGTGGGTCGGGACCGCCAGTAGTGCGTTCTCAAAGGCCATCCGATTATCGAACTCAGTTGGTTCACTTCGGGATTGTGCGTTTCTTTGCGGCGATCCCGACGGAAAACAAGAGAACGAAGAAACTGCGGAGGATCGGAGAACGGAGTCGGCGGCGAGGCGTGGGGACATTTTTGCGCAAGCATATTGGCCTTGCCATGCTTTCCGCGGGGAGTCCGTTGGGGGCTACGCGCCCCCAAACCTGCGCCAAAGAGCCATTGGCTCTCTGGACTCTCGTCATTTGATTCGCGATGTGAGTGCGTTTTACGCGGCGAGGGCTATGCGGGTATAACGGAGATTTGACCATCTCCAACAAGCGAAAGCCGCGCAGCAGCTAATCACTCCGTCAGCGTCTTGAGCACCGCATCGCCGCCCATGAGGCTGGTCGTCTCGTTCCACGTCTCGCACATCCGGCTATACTGCTCGTCGCTCATGCCGTCGGGACGGCTGTTCATATACACGCCGGTGGGCAGCACGCGATAATCGTCCGCGCCCGCCGCGTTCTTGAACGTCCACACATACACCGGCACATAGCCCGGCGCGGTCACGGCGATGGAGCCGTCGGCCTGCTCCGCAAGCGTAAACTCAAACACAATGCCCGAATCGGTATACGGCGAGCGATGCTGCGTCAGGAAATTGCCGATGGAATACACGCACAGCGCCGTGCGCGAAATGCCGTTCGAATCGGTCGCGGTGATGTACTCGGCCGGCTGCACCATGTGCGGATGCCCGCCTATGATCAGATCGATGCCCGCCGCCACCAGCTTCTTCGCCCAGTACTGCTGATCGGAATCGGGCGCGCGCTTGTACTCCTCGCCCCAATGCGCCACGGCCACGACCACCTCGGCCCCCGCCGCACGCGCTGCGTCCACATCGGCCTTGAAGTCGGCGTTCTTGAAGCGCTTCACGAGGAATTTCGACCGCTCGTCGCAGTAGTTTTCCATGGTGTTGGTCGAGTGCGTGTAGCTCACAAAGCCCACGCGTATGCCGTTGATCGTATACACCTCGGGCGTTTTGCTGTCGGCCTCGTCGGTGTAGCCGCCGATGTGATCCAGCCCCGCTGCCTCCACATGGCCGACCGATTCGACCAGTCCGTCGCAGTAGCCGTCCAGCATATGGTTGTTGCACATGGTGATCATATCCACGCCCACATTCTTGACCACTTGCAGGATCACGGGCGGCGTGGTGAACTGCGGATAGCCCGAATAGCCGTATTTGCCCTTGCGCAGCGACGCGTCGATGTTGATCATCGTGTAGTCGCTCTTGCTCAGCGTATTGCCGATCATCGAGAAATACGGCGCGAAGTCATAGCTGTCGCTCGCCTTGTCATAGCACGCGTCCAGCATCTCCGTGTCGATGACGATGTCGCCCGCCATGCGGATTGTGGCGCTGCGGCCGCCGTTCACCGGCTGCGCGGCGGGTTCGTTCGTCGCGTCGGCGGGCGTATCGGTCGCGGCAGGCGCATCGGTCGCATTCTGCGCGGGATCGGCCGTCGCGTCGCCCGCCGAAGCGTCGGCGCTCAAAACGGCGGTACCGTCCGGCGCGACTGTATTCGTCGCATTGGAAACGGGCGTAATGACCGTGCGGTCGTCGCGCTCGCTCAGGCTGCCGATCGCCTTGACCGACAGGCCGATGAGCACCATGAACGCCACGGCGATCACGCCCAGCCGCGCCCACTGCGGCAGCTTGAAGGACGCTTCCGTCCTGGGCGAACGCCTTCCCGCCTTGCTGAAGCGCGAATCCGTGACGGACGGACGGCGCGCGCCCGTATTCGCTCCCTGCGCGGGACGGCGCGGCGGCTGACCGGCAGGACGGCGGGCGCTCTGGCCATTGCCATTTATAGGGCGGCGCGCAGACTGGCCGTCGCTTACGGGGCGGCGCGCGGGCTGGCCGTCGCTCATGGGGCGGCGCACGGGCTGGCCGTCGCTTACAGGGCGGCGCGCGGGCTGGCCGTCGCTTACAGGGCGGCGCATCGGCTGGCCGTCGCTTACAGGGCGGCGCGCAGGCTGGCCGTCGCTCATGGGGCGGCGCATCGGCTGGCCGTCGCTTGCGGGGCGGCGCATCGGCTGGCCGTCATTGGCAGGACGGCGCATCGGCTGGCCGTCACTTGCGGGGCGGCGCATCGGCTGG
>SFOF01000200.1 GCA_004552515.1 Clostridiales bacterium | reverse complement strand
GAACGCGGACTATGCGCTCTCGACGACCGGAATCGCCGGCCCGGGCGGCGGCACTGAAAAAACGCCGGTGGGCACGGTGTTCGTCGCGCTGGCGGGACACGATTTCGAAACGCGCGTGCTCGAGCTGCATCTGCGCGGCGACCGCACCCGCGTCCGCTCAATGAGCTGCCTGCGCGCGATGAATCTGCTCCGGCTGCGGCTGGACGAGCTGGACGGACGGTGAGCGCCGTGGGCTACGCCGATCTGCACATCCACACGACGGCCTCCGACAGCTCGTATTCCCCCGCCGAGGTTGTGGCGCGCGCCGTGCGCAATCATGTGACGCTGATGGCCGTGTGCGACCACAATGTGATCGCCGGATCTCTCGCCGCCGAGCCGCTGGCCCGAGAGGCGGGGATTTCGTTCGTCCGCGGCGTAGAAATCGACGCGCTCTATGCCGGCCGCGACGTGCATATGCTCGCCTACCATCCCGATTTCGAGAATAAAGCGTTCCGGGAGCTGATCGCGCACGCGCGCTATGCGCTCGACCACATGAGCGAGGTGCTGCTCGAGCGCCTGAAGGACGAATTTCCCACGCTGGACATGGCCGAATACCGCGCCTTTGCCTACGACCCGGACAAGGGCGGATGGCCGATGCTGCAATATCTGCTCTTCAAGGGCGTGACCGGCAGCATCCACGAGGGCATGGCACTCTATCCGCGCTATGACGTGACCTATGCGGGCGCGGGGTTCGTGCCGCTGGACGAGGTAATCGGCACGGTTCACGCGGCGGGCGGCGTAATCGTCGTCGCACACCCCTGTGAGACGTTCAAGCGCCTAGACGACAGCGATGTGCTGGCGCTGGTCGGCGGCGCGATCGACGCGGGCGCGGACGGTATCGAGTGCTACTATCCCACGCAGAGCGAATCGCTTACGGGCGCGCTCGTCGAACTGGCGCGGCGGCGCAATCTGAAGATCACAGCGGGCAGCGACTGCCACGGCGCGTTCGGCAAAACCGACGTGGGCGAAATGCGCGTCGATGCGTCCAAAATCAGGCTTTGAGCTTTCTTCATCCTCTCTCGGGCACGCGCCTGCGGGAGGATTTTTTGCCGAA
This sequence comes from Clostridiales bacterium, assembly GCA_004552515.1. Taxonomy (GTDB): domain Bacteria; phylum Bacillota; class Clostridia; order Christensenellales; family Aristaeellaceae; genus Firm-10. Next base: position 3,175 of record SFOF01000200.1, on the reverse strand, counting down.
TTATCCATGCCGCGGGGCGACACGGATGCGCGCAAGCCCCATGATCAAAACGCGGCGCGCAGTGCTCTGGCGGACGCGAATGTACGCGGGCCTTGCAAGCAAAACGCGGTACACTATGATTCAACACATTGGAGCCGTTTCGGCCGACTCATGCAAAACGCCAGGAAACGGCGCTGACACCTTTGAGCAGGGCATAGGAAGCAGTGAATGGCGCGAATATGCAAACATCGCACTCAAAACACGGCGCATAGCAGACTAACGCGGCGAAATCTATGGGACTGACTCATGCGAACGGCGCGGATGAGCGCTGGCTTTGAGAAGAGCGTATGAACCGCGCAGAAACAGCGCAATCGCTCACCCCGAAACACCCACACAGACATTTTTCACACACTCTGCGCGGAACGGAAAAGGGCGTTGCTTCTTCGCAAATACGACCTTGCCGAATCATACATATGCCAAAGCAGCCCTCGAGCCGATGACTCGAGGGCTGCTTTTTTCGATTATACCGTCACAGAACCGCGATGAGCACAATCGCCGCCGCCGCGCCGATCACGCCCGCAATCTGGCTGGGCCTGAGCTTCTCCCTAAAAACGATGGCCGCGGCGACCGCCGTAAGCGCCATGTTGCCGCCGTTGATGCACGGAAAGAACACCGCGCCCGGCAGCGCGCCGGAGAGATATAGATTCAGCTTGTTGACCGTCACCATGGCGGCGGCGAGAACGAACGTCATCAGCGGCGCGCCCCTGACACGTTCGCTCGACTCACGGAAGGCGGGATAGAGCGCCAGCGATATGAGCAGCATCGCTCCGAACGCCGCAAAGAGGAATTCGTTCATACCCGCCTCGGGATGCGCCGCTCGGAACAGCTTTTGCAGCACGCCCACGCCGCCCGTCGCCGCCATCGCGCCGAACGCGGGTAGCAGCCATATTTTTCCATGGCTCGACGCGGAGGGCGCGCTGACCAGCACGATGGAAAAGAGCAGCAGCGCCACGCCCAGCCCGCGCCCGAGCGAGAACGGCTCGCCATAGGCAATCGTCGAAAAAATCGCCGGAATGAGAAAGCCGCTGGCATAGATCAGCGAACAGACCGACACGGGGCCTGTGCGCACCGCAATGATGTGCAGCGTCTGAGAGAGCAGCGTGAGCAGGCCGTAAAGCGCGGCCAGCAGCAGTATATCGGCGCTGAAAAACGAGAAATTCAGCCCCGCAACGCCGAACACGACCAGCCCGAGCGCCGCCGTGGCCATGTTGGCGCGCAGCATCCCCCGACCTGAGCCGAACGCCGCCTTGCCCGCGCGCGATACCATGTTTTTCGTCACGGCCGCGCCCATCGAAAGCGCCAGAAGCGCGTATTTCATGTCAGGCCTCCTCGCCGCGAATCACGCGCAGCATCCGTTCGCTGACAATCTGGCGGCGATCGTCGTCCACCAGGCTAAAGCGGTTGCCGTCGTTGGGCGTGGAGAGGTAGTTCCAGACGCAATACGGCATATCGTTCTCGCGAAGCACCGTGATCACGTCGCGCATCCAGTTTTCACGCGAGGTCACCTCGCAGTGGCGGATCGTGCCAAACTCGCCGCACCAGAGGATCTTGTCGGGATGTGCCTTGACAAACGCGACTGCGCCGCGCAGCTCATGGCGGATAAAATCGATGTCCATGCGGTCAAACTCAGCATATACATTGTCGCGGCCACTGATCAGGCGGTGATAGTCGCGGTAGCGCTCTATGTCGTCGCACGGCCAGGGCATGGCGCGGTTATAGTAGAGCGGCGCGGCCTGCAAAACGCCCCGCTGATGCGTAAATTCGAACGGAGAATAGGTGTGAAAGGTATAAATCACGTTCTCGTCGTCATAGACGCGCAGCCGGTCGAGCGTATCGGGGCTGTTCCAGCAGGTGCCGCCCACGATGATGCGGCGCGTAGGATTGATCAGGCGGATGGCTCTGATTGTGCGCTCGACGAGATTGTTCCAATCGTCGGGATTGATGTCGCGCACCTCGTTGAGCAGCTCGAACATGACCTGCGGCTTGCCGGCAAAGCGCCTTTCAAACTCGACCCACAGCGCGACAAAGCGATCCTGAAGCTCAGTCGAATCAAACAACGTCACCTTTTCGGGAATATCGCAGTAATTGCCGATGGCCTTGTGGAGATTGAGCACGACGTTCAGGCGATATTTTTCGCACTGCTCGACAAAGCGGCGGATGATCGCGAAGATCTTGTCGCGATAGACGTAAGGGTGGTCAACCTCCTCGACGACGACCTGATCAAAGCCCAGCCGGATGTGATCCAGCCCCATAGACGCGATGTTTTTCACATCCGACTCGGTAATGTAGCTCTCAAAATGCTCCATATCGCCGATGGTGATGGGCATACGCCATGCGTCCGGCAGCACGTTAAAGCGCTTATAGTTGGTCAGCCAGCCTCCAATGCCCATGCCGCGGGAAAAACCCTCGATTTTCTTCATGTGTGTTCTCCTCTTTTCTGTTTTTTTATGTATTGCTCCGGCGAAAGGCCGGCATACTTTTTGAAGCGCCGTGAAAAATAGAGCGCGTCGCGATAGCCGCATTGCCGCGCCGTCTCAGCCACGCTGAGCGCGCCGCGATAGGTATCGAGCAGCGACTGCGCATAGTTCATGCGCGTTTCCTCCAGCAGCACGCGCGGCGTTCGGCCATAGCGGCGGAGAAACAACGTGCGCAGATAGTCGTCGGCATAGCCGGTCTGCTCGATCAGCGCCGCCACGTTGAGATCGGCACGATAAAACTCGGCGATCAGCCGGTCGTGAAGCGCGCGCACGCCGTCGTTTTTTTCCGACTCGCTGCACGCGATCAGCTGAGAAAGCGCCATGACCAGCGGCGGCAGCACGCCCGCCGTCTCGCCGCCCTCGAAATAGCAATCTCGGATCAGCTCAAACAGCGCGCGGATCTTCCCGTCTGCGCGCTCGATCACGCGCACGCGCTCCTCACCCAACGGCAGCGGCGCGTGAACGCAGATATTCACAAAAGCGTTCTCGGCGCACGAACCATGCCGGAGACGCGGCGGCACGGCGATCACCGTATCCGCATGGAAGGAAAAATCGCCCGCATCGGTCTTCAGCGCGCCTGTCCCCGCCGTATAGAGCATAACCTCCCACACGGCATGATTGTGCATGGGAAAGACGCGCGTATTCTCCCGCGTGACGGT
>SFOF01000199.1 GCA_004552515.1 Clostridiales bacterium | reverse complement strand
CACGGATCAAAGAAATGGCGCCCTTTAATTCAGTCCTGTGAGGCTGGCAAGGTGAGCGGAATTTTCATGGCCTTTTTTCACCTGTGCCTCCCTTGTAAAGGACGCACAGGTTTTATTTTTGCCCGAAAGGAGCAAGCGCGATATGCTTCTCAAAGCGCAGATCATGGATGAACGCGCCATGCAGCGCGCGCTGACGCGCATTGGCCACGAGATCGTCGAGCGCAACAAGGGCACGGACAATCTGGTGCTGGTCGGCGTTCGCCGGCGCGGCGTTCCGCTGGCCGAGCAGCTGAGCCGGCTCATCGCCGAGATTGACGGCTGCGATCCCATTCCCGTCGGCGTGCTGGACATCGCCTTTTACCGCGACGACCTCTCCCTGCGCGCCGAGCAGCCCGAAGTGCTGGGCAACAGCCTGCCCTTCAGGCTGGAGGGCAAGACAGTGGTGCTGGTGGACGACGTGATCTACACCGGCCGCACTATCCGCGCCGCGCTGGACGCTCTGATGGATCAGGGACGGGCGCAGCGGATCCAGCTGGCCGTGTTGATCGACAGAGGCCACCGCGAGCTGCCCATTCGCCCCGATTTCGTCGGCAAGAACGTTCCCACATCCTCCGAAGAGGTGGTCGCCGTCAAGGTGAACGCCTTCGACGGAGAGAACAGCGTCACCCTCTATCAGCAGGACTGACGCGCCCCCAAGAACGGTTTCCATGGCACTTTCAACATAATAAAGAGGAGACGATGACCATGACCAAGGACACTGCCATTCGCGACGCCAGACAGCTCGGTTATCCCAAGATGATGCTGCTGGGCTTCCAGCATATGTTCGCCATGTTCGGCGCGACGATTCTGGTTCCGATTCTGACCGGCCTTCCCGTTGCCGCGACGCTGCTGTTCGCCGGCCTCGGCACGCTGCTCTTCCACTTCCTGACCAAGGGCAAGGTGCCCGCCTTCCTCGGCTCCTCCTTCGCGTTCATCGGCGGTTACGCCGCGGTCAACAAGCTGTTTTAAAATCAGTCTGCGATGAACTGGATCCCCTACGCCTGCGTGGGCGTTATGGCCGCCGGCATGATCTACCTGCTGCTGGCCGCGCTGTTCAAGGCATTCGGCGCGCAGAAGGTCATGCGTTTCTTCCCGCCCATCGTCACCGGCCCGATCATCATCTGCATCGGCATGACGCTGGCCAACTCCGCCATCAACAACTGCGCCGCCAACTGGTGGATCGCCATTCTGGCCGTCGCCATCGTCGTGGTCTGCAACATCTGGGGCAAGGGCATGATCAAGATCATCCCGATCCTGCTGGGCGTGGTCGGCTCCTATGTGGTCGCCGCCATATTCGGTCAGCTGGATCCCGTCAAGGTGCAGGAGCTGCGCGACGCCGCCTGGATCGGTCTGCCCGTTCACTTTGGTGACACTGTATTCTCCCTCTTCAAGGGCTGCGACGGCGGCCTGCTGGTCAGCTCCATCGCCATCATGATGCCCATCGCGCTGGCCACCGTCATCGAGCACATCGGCGATATGTGCGCCATTTCCTCCACCGTCGGCGAGAACTACGTCGCCGATCCCGGTCTGCACCGCACCCTGCTGGGCGACGGCAGCGCCACCATACTGGCCGCCCTGTTCGGCGCGCCTGCCAACACCACCTACGGCGAGAACACCGGCGTTCTGGCGCTGACCAAGGTCTACGATCCCAAGGTCATCCGCATCGCGGCTGTGCTGGCCATCATCTTCGCCTTCTGCCCCAAGTTCGAGGCGCTCATCGCCTGCATGCCCACCGCGACCATCGGCGGCGTGTCCATGATCCTCTACGGCATGATCTCCGCCGTCGGCGTGCGCAACGTCGTCGAGAATCAGGTCGACTTCTCCAAGAGCCGCAACGTCATCATCGCCGCGCTCGAAATGAGCCTGGCGCTGGGCATCACCTTCTCCTCCGCCAGCGCGATCAAGCTGGGCAGCGTGAGCCTGTCCGGTCTGGCCGTGGGCGCTCTGGTCGGCATCATCCTCAACGCCGTTCTGCCCGGCAACGACTACGTTTTCGGCAAGAACGAGGTGGGCGACGAGTCCGTCAACTTCAAGGTCTGATAAATTAAATCGCAAACCGGCCGGCGCCGTCATAGGCGTCGGTCGATTTTATATCTTCTAAGGAGAGGATGCTTCATGGACAGGCGGCGTTTGGCTGAAATTGACGCGGCCTATCGCGCGCTGGAAACGCGGCTGGAAGCTGTAAAGGCCGCCGTACGGCAGAGCGGACTTGAATGGACGGCCGGCTGGTACAACGGCCATTACGCGCGCGACGGGCGCGGCGAATTCCGCCGGCAGGCCTGCCCCATTCCCGTCGTCAGTGTGAAACGGCTCTGTGACATCGAGCTGGGCTTCTCTGCGCTGAATATAACCGCGAAGCTCTCCCGGGCGCAGGCGCTCGCCTTCCCCTATGAGACGCTGCCGCCCTGTTCATTCGAGGCCTACGGCGTGGAGGATTATCTCAGCGATTACTATCACGCCGGACAGAGCCTTGAAACGCTCAGGCAAAACGTCGCAGCGAGCGCCGAATCGGAAATTGGCTTTGCGTTTTCATGGCCCGCGTGATTGAGCCTGACGCGCTTGTCGATTTTCTGACGTTCCTGAAGGGCAGCGGATTTTTCTACTAAATTAAATAGAATCGAGAGCCGCGGCATTTTAACCGCAGCCCTCGATTTTTGTCACTGCCTTATCGGTGACGACGAGCGTATCGCCGTCCGTAAGCGCATAGACGGGATACGCGCCCAGGCGCGCGCGCTCCAGCCATGGCCGGCGCGCCTCGGTATAATGGCAGATCAGAACGCCGTTCAGCAGCCCGAGCGCCTGAAAATCGCTCAGGCCGACGGCATTTTCATCAGCCTCGAGCACATGAGAAACATCTTTTGACGCGATATGCGCGCCCGCGCTGCCGCCGATATAGATAACGCCGCGCCGGACATGATTTTCAATAACGCGGTCCAGGCCGGTCTTTCGCAGCTTATCCAGCGTCGCGAAGGTGTTGCCGCCGCTGATATAAATCAGATCGAGCGGCAGAGACGCATAATCGGTATCAGACGCTTCGTCAAAGACGGCGACAAGCGCGGGATTGAAGCCGTATTTCTGCAATCGGGCATGATAGAGCCCGCCGGCTATGCGCTCATGCGTCGCCCTTTCATTGGGAACAAACAGCGTCCGGCACGCGTGAAGCGGCTTTGAAAGCTGGCGGAGGATCGCGCTTCTGGACGCATCGCCGCCGAAATCGCGCGAGGACAGTATCAGCCGCACAGCGCGTCTCACTCCCCTCTTGCCGTTTCTTTAGAGAATCTCCATCAGCCGGCAGAGCGCCTGCGTCGAATGGGCCGCGGCCAGACGGGTGAACTGGCCGTAGTCCGAATGGGAATCATCGTCGGCATTGTCGGAAATCGAGCGAATGACCGCGCACTTTACGCCGTTCACGCAGCAAACCTGCGCGATTGCGCCGCCCTCCATCTCGCAGCAGATCGCGCCGAAATGGCCGACGATCCGCTCCTTGACCGCCGCGCCGGAGATGAACTGATCGCCGGACGCGATCGGGCCGGTCATGCCGCGCACGCCGTCCATCTCGTCCACGACGGCCCTGATGCACTGAACGGTATGCGCGTCGCACTCGAAATACACCTTGTTGACCGTCGACACCAGCCCGACGGGGTCGCCCAGCGCGCTGGTGTCCACGTCGTGCTGCACCAGTTTATCGGCGATGGCGATATCGCCGTATTTGAGCGCGGCGTTCAGGCTGCCGCCCACGCCCACGTTGATCACCAGATCGGGATTGTACGTCAGGATCATCGCCTCGGCGCAGAGCGCGGCGTTGACCTTGCCGATGCCGCATTGCGCGACGACCACGTCCCGGCCGTTCAGCTGTCCAACGACAAACGCGCGGCCGCTGACGGTCTTAATCGTTTTGTTTTCAACGCGCGATTTGATCTCGTCAATTTCAACGTCCATCGCGCCGATAATGCCAATCATCTGATTCATCCTTTCATCCGTGCGGATAGCCCAGATCGTCCGCCGTCCAGTTCCTAATCACTTCAAGATAGCGCGCGCACTCGTCCTGCGCCTTTTTGAGATCGAGCGAGGCGTAATTGCCGCACTCCTTGCGGGACGCGCCGAACACAGGCCCCGTGTGGTCGATCACCCTTTGCAGCGATTCGCGCAGCACATCCAGCACCTCGCTGTGATCGGCGTTGCGCACCAGCAGGTAAAAGCCGGTCTGGCAGCCCATCGGGCCGAAATAGATGATCGAATCGGCCAGGCGTGAAT
>SFOF01000198.1 GCA_004552515.1 Clostridiales bacterium | reverse complement strand
TGGGAGATCGTAGACAACGCTGTAGACGAAGCCGCCAACGGCTATGCCGACGAGATCACCGTCACGCTGGGCAGGGACGGCTCCTGCACCGTGACCGACAACGGCCGCGGCATCCCTGTGGACATTCACCCGCAGCTGGGCGTATCGGCGGTCGAGGTGGTCTACACGCAGCTGCACGCGGGCGGCAAGTTCAACAACAAGAACTACGCCTATTCCGGCGGCCTGCACGGCGTGGGCGCGTCGGTCGTGAACGCGCTCTCCGAATGGCTGGTTGTGGACGTGTTCCAGGACTACTCGCACTACCAGCAGCGCTATGAAAGCCGCGAGGACCCCAAGACCGGCAAGATCGACTCGGGGCGGCCGGTCGCGCCGCTGGAAAAGATCGGCAATACCCGCCGCCACGGCACGCAGGTGTGCTTCAAGCCCGACGCGCGCGTCTTTGAGACGACGACCTTCTCGGGCGACACCGTGCGCCGCCGCCTGCGCGAGCTTGCCTACCTCAACAGCGGCGTGAAGTTCGTCTTTACCGACGAGCGCGTCAAGGAGCCGGACGAGCGCCGGGTGGAATACTGCTATGCCGGCGGCCTGGCCGACTTTGTGAAATACCTAAACGACGACAAGACGCCCATCTCCGACATGATCACCTTCTCCGGAGAGCGCGACGGCGTGCGGCTGCGCGCGGCGATCCAGTACACCGATTCCTACAACGAGAATCTCTTCTCCTTCGTCAACAACATCCCCACGCCCGAGGGCGGCACCCACGAGACGGGCTTCAAGGCCGCCGTCACCAAGGTGTTCAACGATTATGCCCGCCGCGTGGGCCTGCTCAAGGAGAAGGACAACAACCTCTCCGGCGACGATTTCCGCGAGGGCATCACCGCCGTCATCGCCGTAAACGTCCACAATCCGCAGTTCGAGGGCCAGACCAAGGGCCGGCTGGGCAACACCGAGGTACGTCCGCTGGTCGAAGCCGTGTCCACCGAGCAGCTGTCGATCTACATGGACGATCTCAAGCATCAGGACACCGCCTCCCGCATTGTCGAAAAGGCGGTTCAGGCCGCACGCGTCCGCGAAGCCGCGAGAAAGGCGCGCGACGTCGCCCGGCAGAAGAGCCAGCTCGAAGCCGCGCCGCTGGTGGGCAAGCTGAGCGCCTGCACGGGCCGCGATTTTTCGCGCAACGAGCTGTATATCGTCGAGGGCGATTCGGCCGGCGGCAGCGCCAAGCAGGGCCGCGACCGCCGCTTCCAGGCGATCCTTCCCCTGCGCGGCAAGCCCCTGAACGCAGAAAAGAAGCGGCTCGATCAGGTGCTGGCCAACGAGGAATTCCGCTCGATCATCACCGCGCTGGGCACGGGCATCGGCGAGGATTTCGACCTGTCCGCGCTCAGATACAATCGCGTCGTCATCCTCTCGGACGCCGATCAGGACGGCGCGCATATCCGCGCGATCCTGCTCACCTTCTTCTTCCGCTATATGCGCGAGCTGATCACCGGCGGGCACGTCTTTATCGGCATGCCGCCGCTCTACCGCGCCGCCAAGGGCAATCAGACAATCTACTGCTACGACGACAAGGAGCTTGCGTCGGCCACCGCAAAGCTGGGGCGCGGCTACACGTTGCAGCGCTACAAGGGCCTGGGCGAAATGAACCCCGAGCAGCTGTGGGAAACCACGATGAACCCCGCGCAGCGCAAGATGATGCAGGTCACCATCGAGGACGCCGCCGAGGTTGACCGCCGCGTCAGCGTGCTGATGGGCGATAAGGTCGAGCCGCGCCGCGAGTATATCGCCGCCTATGCCGACTTCAACCGCCGCGACACGTTCGTCGGCCGCATTGAAACGGAGGAGCGCAAGTAATGGCCAGAAAAACTCAGCCCCCGATCCCGCCGGAAAACGAGGTGCTCATTCAGCGCCCGATGGAGGAGATCATGCACGATTCCATGATCCCCTATTCCGAGCACGTCATACTCGAGCGCGCGCTGCCCCGCGTTGAGGACGGCCTCAAGCCCGTTCAGCGCCGCATACTCTTCACCATGCACGAGTTGGGCCTTACGCCCGACAAGCCGCACCGCAAATGCGCGCGCATCGTCGGCGACTGCCTGGGCAAATACCATCCGCACGGCGACAGCTCCGTCTATGACGCGCTGGCGCGCATGGCGCAGGATTTCTCGCTGCGGCAGACGCTGGTGGACGGCCACGGCAACTTCGGCTCAATGGACGGCGACGGCCCGGCCGCCATGCGATACACCGAGGCGCGTATGCAGCCGCTCGCGCTGGATATGCTGCGCGATATTGAAAAGGACACCGTCAACTTCAGCCTGAACTTCGACGACACGCAGAAGGAGCCGGACGTGCTGCCCGGCCGCTTCCCCAACCTGCTGGTGAACGGCGCCAGCGGCATCGCCGTGGGCCTGGCCACCAACATCCCGCCGCACAACCCCGCCGAGGTCATCGACGGCGTTGTGGCGCAGATCGATAATCCCGACATCACGACGGACGAGCTGATGCGCTTTATCCCCGCGCCCGATTTCCCGACCGGCGGCATCCTTCTGCGCGACGCCGAGATGCGCGCCGCCTATGAAACCGGCCGCGCCAAGCTGCAGCTGCGCGCGCGCGTTCACATTGAGGACGGCTCGGCGGGGCGCAGGCTGATCGTCATCACCGAGATCCCCTATCAGGTGCCCAAGGCGGCGATGCTCGAAAAGATTCTCCACCTGAGCGAGGAGAAAAAGGGCGTGCTCTCCGGCATCTACGACATCCGCGACGAGTCCGACCGCACCGGCACGCGCGCCGTCATTGAGCTGAAGCGCGACGTCGATCCCGACAAGGTGCTGGCCTATCTGTATAAATACTCCGATTTGCAGGTCACCTTCGGCGTGAACATGGTCTGCATTGCCGACGGCAAGCCGCGTCAGCTCGGCCTGAAGGCCATGATCGGCTATTTTATCCAGCATCAGAAGAACGTCGTCACCTGCCGCACGCAGTACGATCTCAATCAGGCGCTCAACCGCGCGCACATATTGGAGGGGCTCATCGTCGCGGTGGACAATCTGGACGAGGTGATCCGCCTGATCCGCGCCAGCAAAAACCCGAAGGAGGCGCGCACGGCGCTCATGCAGTCCTTTGCGCTCACCGAGATTCAGGCGCAGGCCATCCTCGATATGCGCTTGCAGCGCCTGACCAACCTCGAAATCGTCGCCCTGCGCAACGAATACGCCGAGCTGCAAAAGCTCATCCGCAAGCTGCAGGGCATCCTCAAGAGCGAAAAGAAGCTGATGGACGTGATCAAGGGCGAGCTGCTCGAGCTGCGCGCGCGCTATGACAGTCCCCGCCGCACCAGCATCGAAGACGCGAAGAAGCACGAGATCGTCATCGAGCCGGAAGCGCCCGTCGCCGACGAGGCCGTCGTGCTCTATAATCGCGCCGGCTTCCTCAAGCGCCTGCTGCCCAAAAACTACGAGCGCCAGCTCGCCGCGGAGACCGACAGCGAACCGCCGGTCAGGCTCTTCAGCACGACGACCGACCAGAAGCTGCTCTTCTTCACCGATCAGGGCAACTGCTATCCGCTCGTCGTCAGTCAGATTCCCGAGTGCCGACTGAAGGATCGCGGCATGGCGCCCGGCGGCGTATTGCAGGGACTGGACAGCCATGAGAAGATCATCGAGATATTCTGCGTCGCGCCGGACGGCAACTGGACGGGCGATTTGATGTTCATCACCGAAAACGGCATGATCAAGCGCACCGCTTTCTCCGAATACGCCGTGCGCAAGCCAAAATTCGCCGCGATCAACCTCAAAAACGGCGATAAGCTGCTCTCGATCCTCCCCGTCAACGACGATGTAAAATCGCTCATGCTGATCAGCCGCGCCGGCATGGTCATTCACTTCCCCATCGGCGAGGTGGCCGCCATCGGCCGCGTGTCGGCGGGCGTGAAGGGGATGCTGCTCTCCGCGGGCGATCGCGTGCTGTCCGCCGTCATCGGCGGCGACGAGGGCGAGCTGGTGCTGCTCAGCGATCAGGGCTATCTCAAGCGCTGCCTGATGGTCGATTTCGAATTGCAGGCGCGCGCGGGCAAAGGCGTTCGCGCGATCAATCTGCTCAAAAGCGGCGCAAACGGCCGGGAAATCGTGGCGGCGTTCAGCGTAAAGCAGCCGTTTACCTTCCACATCGTGCAGAAGGACGGCACGCGCACGCCGGTTGATACCGAGGCCGTGAAAATCGAAATGCGCTCCGGCAAGGGGACACCCTATGTGCTCGTCACCCCCGCCGACCCCATCGTCCGGCTGGAACGGGATGTGCAGCTGGTAGTGC
>SFOF01000197.1 GCA_004552515.1 Clostridiales bacterium | reverse complement strand
GAAACGTGTTCAAATTATAAAGATACAGCACATCCGTCACGCCCTCGCGGTTCAGCAGCGCGGGCGCGCCGTCATAATAATACCGCGCGTCGATCAGGATGATGCGGTCGTAATAGGGCAGGAGGAACTGCACCAGACAGTTGGCATAGGAATCCTTGAAGATCAGCAGCGTTCTGCCGGTGTCGGCCGTGGTACGGATGTCGACCTGCGGATGGTTGCCGCCGAGGAACACCGCATACTGATCCTTGCCCTCGAGCGCCTCGCTGGAATAGATCGAGCAGCTCGTCTTCTGCTCGTCCGGGATGGAGACGACATAGTCCACGTCGGTCTTCGGCGCGTAGATATCGATCGCGTCGCGCACGGCGTGGCTGCCGCTGCGCGAGGCCAGCGTACCCTCAAAGGAATTGCTCACGCGGTAAACGTCGTATTCCGTCGAGGCCGAGGCCGATTTCAGCCCCAGAGAGGGCGCCATTGCCTCGAAGGCATATCTCGCGCCGAGGCTCGTCCAGTGGTGGTCGGTGCGGTAAAACAGCTCCTCGTCGCCGTGGGCGCAGAGCGCCTTGGTCACGTCGATGAAATCCAATCCCTCGAGCGCGTTTTTCAGCTCCTTGAGCTGGCGCCTCTGGTCGGTCACGGGTGCGTTTTTCGGGAGCTTATCGGCGCAGACCGTCACGGCGTTCGGGATGATCGCCGCGTGCATCCTGACATCCGGAAAGGCCGCCGCGAAATCGCGCATCGCCTGCTCGTTCCGGCTCAGCTGCTCCGTGTCCGGCGCGTCCTGCTTCTCCATGAGGTAGCCGTCCTTGCAGAGGTAAACGCCGTTCTCCTCCTTCGCGCCCAAAAGCTTGTCGTAGGCCAGCTTCAGCGAGACCCAGCCGTCGCGCCCGACGAACTGATCGGAGTCATAGGCCTCCAGATCCGACGTAAAGCTGCCGTCGAGCAGGTTCGTCAGCGAGAGCTTCGGCCGCTGCGCCACGATGGTCACGTCGGCGTTGACCGGCCTGAAGCCGCGCTCGTTCAGCAGCGCCATGACGCGCCCCAGCAGCCTCATCGACGAAATGCCCTTATAGCGCATATCGCTGTCCGGGAAATGGCAGCCGATGTCCCCCAACGCCGCCGCGCCGAGCAGCGCGTCCATCAGCGCGTGGACGGCCACATCCGCGTCCGAATGGCCGAGCAGCCCCTTCTCATAAGGCACGGTCACGCCGCACAGCACCAGATCGCGTCCCTCGACGAGCCGGTGCGCGTCATAGCCCGTGCCCGTTCGGAAAACGCAGGCACGCTCCGGCAGATCGCGCGGGGTCGTCACCTTGATATTGACGGCGCAATCCTCGTTCATGACGATGTGAACGCGCCCGACATACTTTTCATAGAGCGCCGCGTCGTCTGTGGCCGCAAAGCCCTCATCCTGCGCCCTTTCGTGGGCGGCGCGTATATCGCGCAGGCGAAAGGTCTGCGGCGTCTGCACGGCGCACAGGCGCTCTCGCGGCGGCGTTTCGACGGCGCAGCCGCTCTCGTCCAGCAGCTTGACGGTGTCCACAATCGGACGGCCGGGCACGCCGCTGCCATATCGCCGCGCCGATTCAATCGTCTCACGAATGACGCGCCCGGTCACAAAGGGCCGCGCCGCGTCGTGAATGGCGACGATCTCCGCATCCTCCGGCACAAGGCGCAGCCCGTTCAGCACGGATTCCTGACGCGTTCTTCCGCCCCTGCAGCGCGCGCGGATGAGCGGCGATTCGCCCTCGCCGGCGATCAGCGCGCGATAGGCCTCCTCGTCCTGATCGGAGAGCACCAGCACCGCGCCGTCAAAGCAGGCGGATTCCTCCAGCGCCCGCATACAGCGGAACAGCACACTTTTGCCGTCCAGCGGATGAAACACCTTGTTGTACGGCTGTCCGAAGCGCGTGCCCCGACCGGCCGCGACCACCACGGCCCAGACCGCGCCGCTCATTCGATCACCCTGTACATACCGCAGGCGTCGGCCTTGAGCACATGCTCGGACAGCGTGACCACCTCGTATTTGGAAACGCTGGAGCCGAAGCGCACCTCAATGACGTCGCCCTCCTTGATTTCCGCGCCCGCCTTGGCGATTTTGCCGTTAACGGTCACGCGGCCGCCGTCGCACGCCTCGTTGGCCACAGTACGACGCTTGATGATGCGCGAAACCTTCAGATATTTATCCAGACGCATTTGAAAAAAGCCCTCCCTTTCCGTCTATAAAAAAACTCCCGCGCCGCTCAAAAACGGCACAGGAGCACTCCCATTCGCTCTTACTTTTTGAGCGTCTTGCTGGCCTTGAACACCAGCGTCTTGCCGGCAGGGATCTCAATGGACTCGCCGGTGGCCGGGTTGCGGCCCTGACGCGCGGCGCGCTCGCGGGTTTCGAACGTGCCAAAGCCCATGATCTGCACCTTTTCCTCGGCTTCAAACGCCTGGCCCAGCGCCTCGAACACGGCGTTGACCGCCTTGTCGGCCGTCTTCTTATCCAGTTCGGCAATCTGGGCAACCTTCGCAGACAGTTCAGTCTTATTCATAGATCCAACCTCCAATATTGAAATTAATCATTTTTGCATGACTGCATTTTCCAAAGCGCGGCTGTTTCATCAGCCGTTACAGACGCCGGCGAGCGTCCGCTCTTTTCAAGCGTCTGTTCAAGCTTTGCAAATCGATCAACAAAGCGCTGTGTGGCGTCGGACAGCTGCGCGTCGGCAGGCTCGGTTTTGGGCGGCTCATAGCCGAATGCGGCGGCTCGCGAAAGGATCTTCGACGCGCGCAGCAGAGCGGGCAGGCTGTGCGCAATGCCCTCGAGCGCCTCGGCATGGCTGCTCTGACCCTTTTCCTGCATTTTGCTCTCTTCCCACGCCGCACTGTCGTCGCCCATCGCGCCGGAAAAAACGGAGGGATGGCGATCAATCATCTTGCGGCAGATGGCCGTCGTCACGTCTGAAACGTCGAATTCGCCGTGCTCGCGGCCGATTTCCGCATGAAATACCACCTGAAGCAGCACGTCGCCCAGCTCGTCGTAGAGCGCGTCGGGGTCGTCTTTGTCGATGGCCTCGGCGGCCTCATAGGCCTCCTCAATGAGATAGCGGCGCAGCGACTGATGCGTCTGCTCGATGTCCCAGGGATCGCCGTCAAAGGCGCGCAGCCGACGCATGATGCGGCATAGATCGTCGAATGAAAACCGGCTCTTCTGAGTAAGATCGTCAACGGCGGGAATCAGCGCGCAGCAGGTGTGGCCGTAATTCTTCTGCCTGTCCATCTCCCAGAGCGGCACGCGGCGCGTTTTTCCATCCGCCATGAGCATGACGACCATCGTCTCATCGGGATAGACCTCGCTCAGGCGCAGCTTGAGTTCGCCGGCCAGTATGGGCGTGTCGATCTCGCGAACCAGCGTCGCAACCGACGCGTCGGGCGTAAAATCGTCCAGCGCGCCGACCTGCCGGAAGGAACCGCCCGCGTAAATCTGAAGCGCGCTGCCCTCGCTCACGCCGCCGCTCATCGAAACGGCGTCGGGATAGAGCCGCATCAGCACCGCCGCGGTCTGATCGCCGGGATCGTTGACACCATAGAGCACATCTCCGGCCTGCGCCGCCTCGTGCAGCGCTTCCGCAACGCGCTCGGCCAGCTCGTCGAAATCGTCCGAGAGATCATAGAGCGCATCGAACGTCTCGAATTCAATCCCCTCGCGCCGGAGATAATCCGCCGCGCCGCAGCGTTCGGTCCTGAGGATAATCCTTTCAGCCGCGCGAAGCCTTTTGACTGCGCCCAGCGTCATATCGTCCTCCTGCCAGCCCAGCGCAAGCACGTCGATTCTGCCCATAGTCACCCATCCGATTTTCATTCTTGATTTCCATTATATCCAATATCCGCCGCCTTGTCAATCCATGCGCGCAAGTTTAATAGCCAACCGAATTTTTTACAAAGGCGGCTTGAATGTGCTCGGGCGCGGCTTTGTCCGCCGCTGCATAATTCGGGTAAAACTGCGGAAACTAACGACGCAATTAAGAGCAAAGGAGCGCTTGACCATGAGAGCCACCGGCATTGTCCGAAGAATTGACGAACTTGGACGCGTCGTTATTCCCAAGGAAATCCGACGCACGCTGCGCATAAGAGAGGGCGATTCTCTTGAAATATTCACCGATCACGACGGCGAGGTCGTCCTGAAAAAGTATTCCCCCATCGGCGAAATCGCCGCCATCGCCAAGGATTACACCGATTCGCTGTTCCGCTCGCTGGGCCACATCTGCTGCATCAGCGACCGCGATATGCTCGTCTCCGTATCCGGCACGTCGAAGCGCGATCTGCTCGACAAGCCGCTGAGCCGCGAGATGGAAAACGCGCTGGCCAACCGCACCACGCTGCACCTGAACACCACCGCCAACGCGGCGATGATCCCCATCACGACCGGCGACGAAGCCGCGTCCTATACGGCGCAGATCATCGTGCCGATCATCGCGGACGGCGAGGTTATCGGCTCGCTCATGCTGCTGAGTCACGACGTGGGCGCGCGCATGACCGAGATCGACCTCAAGGTGGCCGAGACGACCGCCGGCCTCGTCGGCCGGCAGATGGAGCAGTAAAGCAAAAATCAATCCCGCCATGCCGTTCAATGAACAAGACAGGGCGGGATTGATTTGTTTTATGAACGTTTTGCGCGAACCATGCGGGTAATCAGCGTCATAGCAAGGCCGATCAGCGCGAAGATCACGCCCCAGCGCAGGAACGCCGCAAAGAACCTCAGCTCGGCCATATCCGCCGTCATGCAGGACACGGGCTTGGCCGCCTCGGCGCACAGCTCCCAGAATCGCCCCTGGATCGAGGAAAACGACACAATGACCTCCGGCACCCATTCGGTGAACACCTTCACCGGTTGGATGAAGAACGTCATAAGTCCCCAGCAGGCCGTCAGCGTGGCCGCGACGATCGCCAGCATGGCCAGCACGCGCACGGCCGCATAGCCGATCAGCGCCGTCATATAGCGATCCTTCAGCCGCGCCTGGAAATCGTTCAGCCAGCGCGTGCCCAGCCGCATGATCAGCCGCGCCCAGATAACCAGCAGCCGGATGACGATCACCATCGCGATCAGGCGCAGCGCCATGGTCGCGCGCATCCGCTCCTTGGCCAGATTGTACAGCGTGCCGCTGCCCAGATTATTCTGCGCCGCGCTGTTAAACAGCACGCTCATGTCGCTGCCGCCGTTCGCCACAGCCGTCAGCACGGCCACGTCGCAGTTCGTCTCCTCATTTGCGCAGGACAGAGGAATCCATGCCGCGTAGCTCCCGATTTCGCCGATGCGGCGCGTGTGCTTCACCGTGCCCACGACGGTGTAGGTTTTGTCGCCGACGCTCACGCGGCCGTCCAGCGGATCCCTGTCGCCGAAGAGCTGGAACGCCAGCTTTTCATCCAGCACGATGGAATGTTCCCGATCAGCGACGTCGGCATAGGTCAGCGGCCTGCCGGAAACGACGCGCTGCGGATAACATTCGCTGTAGCGCGCGCCCGCCATATAGAGCACGACGTCGCTCTGCGATTTGCCGCCGTCCTCCGTGCTGACCGACGCGCCGTTCTGGACGGCGTGGACGCTCAGTATGTAATCGGGCAGCTCGCTGCGCACATTCTCCATGCTCGCCTGAAGATCGGGCAGCGTCCCCTCCGGCAGGAAGGCGTATTGCATCAGGCCGGGGCCGCTGTAAAGCCCGATCAGCGCGCAGACGATCAGCACAAGCCCGAGCGGGAGCAGACAATGAATCCCTTTCTTCATCTTTACTGCTCCTTTAGCCGCCATACTCCATGACGGTATCGCCCTCGCTGATGGCCCGATCCTCCATGTAGATGATCGAGCTGCGCGACAGATCCTCGTTGACCGACACGACAGACGAGGATTCGTTGAGCACGGTCAGCGTCTGCTTGACCACCTTGAGCTGCGTGCCGCCGAAGGTCGAGCTGACCGACTGCGCCACATAGACATAGCGGTCGTTGTCGCTGCCGCGCACAGCCGCGGCGGGAATCAGGCAGGTGGCCTCCTGCGCGCGGGTGGTCAGGCGCACGGTGATGTCGCCCTGCATCATGTTGGTGATGCTGCCGTTGGAATCGATGATGTCCTGCGTGATGGCCACGTCGGCATAGCGCGTGCCGTCCGAGGATACGCCGGTGTTCACGACGGCGGTTTCAAGCCGACCGTAGCGGTCGGTGTTCAGCGTGACGACCGAACCGGCTGCAACCGACTGCTTGACGTTCGAAATATCGGTGCGGATGACCGGCGAAGCGCCTTCCTTGGTCATCTTGAGCACGACGGTCGTTGCGCCCACCGTGCCGCCCTTTTCGACGGACACCTCGGCGATATACGCGTCGTGCGGGGCATAGACGTGGCTCACCTCGCGGGAGAGTAGCTGGAGCGCGGTCATCTGATCCTCGCAGTCAGCCATTTTGTCCTCATAGTCCTTCTTCTGAGTCAGATACGTCCAGTCGGTCTCGTTGATGGCGTAGCGGTTGAGCGTGTCGAGCCTGTCGCTCGCTTCCGTATTGGCCGTCTCGGCCGCGGTCTGCGCGTCGATGGCCGCCTTCAGATCGTCGCTCGCGCCCTCGGGATAGCCGCCCTTCTCGGGCATGGTCAGCTTTTCCAGCTCGAGCAGCGCCTGCACCTCGACGCGGCAATCGCGCAGCGCCTGGCTGGCGGTCTGCGCGGCGTAATAGGCGTCCATCCAGGCGGTTTCATTGCGCGTCAGGCGAACCTCGCCGTTCTTGCGCACGAGATCACGCAGGGAGGCCTGCGCCGTGTCGTAGTCGCTTTGCAGCGTCTTGAGCGTCTTGTCGTAATCGGCGACGGAGGCGCTGAGCAGCTCGTCGCCCGCCTTGACCTGCTGGCCGGCCTTGACGAACAGCCGTGTCACGGTCAGCGACTGATCGGCGGGCACATCCAGCGTCAGATCCTCGGTATCGCCGAAGCTGATCTTGCCGGTCAGATCGGTGTTCATCTCAAACTTGCCCTGACGGGCGTTGGTAAAGCGCA
>SFOF01000196.1 GCA_004552515.1 Clostridiales bacterium | reverse complement strand
ATATCGCGTCCCGCTATGTGGGAGAAAAGAAGGTTACGGATCGCCAGCTGCGCGACACGCCCGTTTCGTCGCCGCGCATCGACGAAATCCTCGCGCGCGTTCTGAGCCGCAGGCCATGAAAAAATACGCCGCGCTCTACATTCGCGTGTCCACCGACGCGCAGTTCGAGGAGGGCTATTCGGTCGATGCGCAGAAGGATATGCTTGAGGGCTATTGCCGCAGCCGCGGCTGGAAGGACTATCGGTTCTATATAGACGGCGGCTTTACCGGCAGCAACATCGACCGCCCGCGGATGCAGCGGCTCATAGAGGACGTGCGCGCCGGCGAGATCGCGCAGGTGGTGGTCTACAAGCTCGATCGGCTTTCGCGCAGCCAGAAGGACACGCTCTATCTCATCGAGGATGTTTTCAATCCCGCGGGCGTGGGCTTTACCTCGATGAATGAAAATCTCGATACCGGCACGCCTATGGGCCGCGCGATGCTGGGCATTATGTCCGCGTTTGCGCAGCTGGAGCGCGAAACCATCCGCGAGCGCACGCGCATGGGAATGCGGGAACGCGTGCGCGGCGGGCTGTGGATGGGCGGCGGCCGTCCGCCGTTCGGCTATGATTACGACAGCGCGTCCGGCCGCCTGATTCCCAACGCCGACGCGGCCACGGTGCGGCTGATCTATCGATTGTATTTGCAGGGGCTGTCCGCGGCGCGCATCGCTCAGATGACCGGCTTTCACGACGATAAGCCTGTGCGCGACATTCTCACGCGCAAATCGTATACCGGCGTGATCGAGTATAACGGCGCCGAATACGCGGGAAAGCACGAGGCCATTATTGATCGGGCGCTCTTTGACCGCGTTCAGGAAGCGATGAAGCGGCGCTCTGCGGCGCGCAGCTTTTCGAGCGGCCATCTGCTCACGGGACTGGTGTATTGCGGGCGGTGCGGCGCGAGGATGCGCTATCAGAAATGGGGCGATAAGGGCTACAAGCTGACCTGCTATTCCCAGCAGAGCAGCAAGAAATACCTGATCCGCGACGAGAACTGCGATAATCCAAAGGTCTGGGCGGACGAGGCCGAGGCGGCGGTGATCGGCGATTTCCTCTCCCGCGCGCTCAAAGCGGACGAATCGGATATGCCTGCGCCGGAATCGAACGAAGCGCCCCTCGAGGCGAAGATTCAGGAGACGCAGCGGCGTATCAAGCGGCTCTACGCGCTCTATGCCGCCGCCGAGGACGAGCTGCTCGCCGAGAGCATTGACGAACAGAAGCGCCTGCTCGAAACGCTCAGGCGGCAGGCCGGGGACGAAGCGGCGCAGAACCGGCAGGCGCAGGCGCGCAAGACCCGTCGAGAACGCTACCGCCATCTGGCCGAGGCCTGGGAGGATATGACGGACGATGAAAAAAGAAGCGTCGCACAGGAGCTGATCGAGCGCGTGGAGATCGACGGCGACGCGATTACGGTGCGCTACCGGCTGTAGAAGCGCCCTTTCGACAACGGACATCCATGCCCATGATTGTCGGCGAAATCCGCCGCTATCTGCGCGACAACAATCCCATTCGCGTCAGCCGCTCGCTGCGGGATCTGGCCTACAGGGCGCTCAGGGCGCGAGAAAGCCTGACCTATCAGCTGGGGCGCGAACCGGAAATCGCCGAAATCGCGCGGGAAATCGGCGAGGAGCCGGAGAGCGTCGGCTTTGCGATGGACGCGATACAGGATCCCGTGTCGCTGTTCGAGCCGATCTATCAGGAGGGCGGCGATCCCATCTGCGTGATGGATCAGGTGCGCGACGATCGCGTCGATGCGGACGACTGGGTGCGCGATCTGGCGCTTAAGCAGGCCATGACACGCCTGAGCGAGCGCGAGGCGGGCATTATCGAGCGGCGCTATTTCGAGGGGCGCACGCAAATGGAGGTGGCCGAGGAAATCGGCATTTCGCAGGCGCAGGTTTCCCGACTGGAGAAGGCGGCGCTGCGGCAGATGAAGAAATACGTCTGACAGGCGCCGGGGAGGAAAGCGGGCCGGACAGCCTTTGCGCGTTCGGCCCGATTCTTTTGCCTTCTTTTTTTTCGGGCGGCCTGGGCGGAGGGGCGCATATAATTGAGGGGGAGGTGAACGCGATGACCTTTTCCGAACTGCGCGATAAGGAAGTTATCAACATCTGCGACGGCAAACGCTACGGTCATCCCATCGATCTGGAACTGAGCGAGCAGGCCTGCGCCGTCGCGCTGATCGTGCCCTGCCAGACCGGCTGGAAAAGCGTGCTCAAAAGCGTGCGGGAGGGCTTCGTCATTCCGTGGAACAGAGTGCGGCGCATTGGCGACGACGTGATTCTCGTCGAGCTGGATCAGGCCTGCCAGAGCGAGCGTTAACGATCTCAAACCCCGTCAGAGCCTCGTCCCGCACTGTTTCAGGGCGGATTCGGGGCGTTTTTTTAGTCGAAATGATCGCTAATTTCTTTTTGAATTGTGAATCATTCACGAATCTACTGTAAACTACTTGACAGAATGAACGGTTAACTGTAAAATGTAAACAGGCTTGCTGTATGGGGGACATCGAATGAAATGTATTTACTGCGGGTGTGAGGAAAGCCGGGTCGTCGATTCGCGTTCTACGGAGGATGGAAACGCCATTCGCCGCCGCCGCGAGTGCGAGGGCTGCGGCCGCCGCTTCACCACCTATGAGAAAATCGACAGCGTTCCGCTGATGGTCGTCAAGAAGGACAGGCGGCGGGAACCGTTCGACTCCGGCAAGCTGCGGCAGGGCATCATGAAGGCCTGTGAGAAGCGGCCCGTTTCGGTGGCCGACATCGACAAGCTCACGCGCTCCATCGAGATGAAGGCCTACGCCTCGGAGCAGGAAGTGACCAGCGAGCAGATCGGCGAGATGGTCATGGAGGGGCTGAAGGATCTCGACGAGGTGTCTTATGTCCGCTTCGCTTCCGTCTACCGGCAGTTTGCGGATCTGCAAAACTTCCAGGAGGAGCTTAACAGGCTGCTCGGGAGCCGGAAACAATAACACAGAGATTCGGCGGCGCGTTTCTGCGCCAATGTTTCATAGCTTTTTCCAAGAATTAAGAAGAAAGAGGAGATGCACATGGCAAACGAACTCATTCTGGCCGTCGACGACGAGGCTCATATCCTTGAACTGCTTACTTTCAATCTCGAGGCGTCCGGTTATCGAGTTGTGACCGCCGCCAACGGTGAGGATGCGCTGGTTGTCTGCGCTCACGAGCGTCCGGCCATGATCCTTCTGGACATCATGCTGACCGCCAAGGGCGACGAGGTGGACAAGATCCTCGGCCTGGAAATGGGCGCGGACGATTACATCACCAAGCCCTTCAGCGTGCGCGAGCTGATCGCCCGCGTCAAGGCTCTGCTGCGCCGCGCCGCGCCTCAGAACGAGGAAGAGGGCATACTGCACGTCGGCGGCCTGACCATCGACGTGGGCAATTACGAGGCCTTCCGCAACGGCGAGAAGCTCTCCCTGACCCTCAAGGAATTCGAGCTGCTCAAGCTGCTGGTCATCAGCCGCGGCAAGGTGCTCACGCGCGATTTCCTGCTCGACCGCATCTGGGGCTACGAGTTCTATGGCGAAACCCGTACGGTTGACGTTCACATCCGTCACATTCGTCAGAAGCTGGGCGACGACGCGCATTACATCGAAACGATCCGCGGCGTGGGCTACAAGTTCAACGACAGACAGGAGAATCGTATATGAGGAGAAAGGTTGCCTTTACCGCAACCTGCGTCTCTCTCCTTTGCAGCATCGCCTTTGTCGTCGTGTACGCTCAGGCGACACTGAATAATCTGACCGCTATTGCAACGGAGAATCTGTTGCATATATGCCGCATGTCCGCAGAATATCTGGACACTGCGGCATTTTCAACATTCGACGATGTTGAGAGCGGCCGGCTGAAGGAGATGGCGCAGGGCGCCGGCGTCGCTCTGGCCGTCATGGACGCCGACGGAAAGCTGCTCTTTAATTCCCGCGTGATGAACGACGACGCGCAGAATGCCGGCGACGTGGCGCTGGCGCGCGCCAACGGAACGGGCACGGATACGATCGAATACGGCAATATGCGTGCGACGTTCGCCTCCGTGTTGAGCGAGCGCGGATGGGTGGTGCGCGTCTGGGCAAAGGCACCCACCTACGCACAGGTGCTGGAAGGGCATTTCGGCCGATTCGCGTTTATCACCATTGGGCTGATTGTGCTGTGCTATCTGCTCACCGATCTCTCTGTACGGGAGAGTGATCAGCTTGTTCAGGGCATGGAGGGACTGTTCGAGGCCTTCGCCGAGGGGCGCTTTGACGCGCGCGTCGAGCTATACGGCCGCCTTGCGCCGCGCGTGGAG